>DATBOH010000270.1:0-11569 GCA_036553915.1 Caulobacteraceae bacterium
AGGCCGACCTCATCGATCAGGAAATCCGGCGGCCTATAGTCCTCAAGGCGGATCGGCGGGGCGATGTCGGTGCGCATGGCGAGGGGTTTAACCTCGCGCGCCGTCGCTTTCCATGGCGAGCTGGGAAAATCGAAGCCTGCAACCCGAAGCGGCCCCGACAGGTTAATCTTGACTTTTTTTTGCCTCAATCTAGGATGGCGCGGATCGGGGTGGCGCCACACCGAGCGATGGAGAGTCAGGATGAAGATTCAGCATCTGGTGGTCGGCGCCGTAGCCGCCTTGAGCATGGGCGCGACGGCCCACGCGGGAACGACAGTCACGGTCGATGCGCTGACGCCCATCGGGAGCTGGCTCGACACCGGACTGAGCCTTTCCGCCGGCACGAACTATTATCTGGAAGTCAATAATCCCGGCACCCTGTGGAGCGCCGGCGCCACCGCCGCGCGCTCGTCTACCGCCAATGGCATCCCGCTCAGCGCCGGCTTCGGCACGTTCACCCAGGACGGCTTTACGGCCAAATATGGCGCGTTGGTCGGCGAAGTCGGGCCGACCCCGGGCGGCGGCGCCGGCGACACTTTTTTCCTTATCGGAACTGGCCCGACGAGCGTAACCGGCCTCTCGGGCGAGCTCTATGTCGGATATTGGGACTCCTTTTACGGTGACAATTCCGGCACGCAGTCGCTGTCGATCGGCGTTCCCGAACCCGCGGCCTGGGCCTTGATGCTGGTCGGTTTCGCGGGACTGGGCGCGGGCCTTCGCCGAGCCCGCAGGCGCTCGCCTTCTCTCGCCTGAGTCCGCCATCTGGCGATTTGGCGATGGCGACCCGCTGAAAATGCGCGCTCGGCGCGAGGAATTGGCTTAGCCTCCTCGACCAAAGGAGAGCGCCATGGCCAAGGGTCAGAAGAGAAGCAACAAGGAAATCCGCAAGCCCAAGGCGGCCAAAGCCAAGCCGGCCGCCGCCCCGCCGTCGTATCTCAGCCCTCCCTCGAAGAAGAAGTAGGGCGACTTACAAGGGCGGCGCGATCGGCGGACGTCTGGATTTCGTGGGCTTGACGCTCCGTCAGCCTTTCCGTTCGCGGAAACCTCGCTATCGTGATTTCGGCATCCACGGCCAGGGACCGAAACACGATGGATTTCGACTACAGCGACGATCAGAAGTTTCTGAAGGGTGAGGCCCGCCGGTTTCTTGACAGCCGCTCGACCATCGCCGTGGTTCGCTCGGTGCTCGACGATGAGACGAAGACCTACGATGCTGATCTGTGGAAGGCGGTGGCGGCTCAGGGCTGGCTGGGAACCGCCATTCCCGAAGACTTCGGCGGACTTGGCCTTGGCCACATTGAGCTGGCGGCCATAGCCGAGGAGCTCGGCCGGGCACTCTCGCCCATTCCCTTCGCCTCGACGGTCTACTTCCTTGCCGAAGCGTTGATGCTCGCCGGCTCGCAGGCGCAGAAGACCCGGTGGCTACCCAGGATCGCCGCCGGCGAGGTGATCGGCTGCTTCGCCACCACCGAGCGTCCCGGCGTCCTGACCGCGGCCCAGGTTCAGGCGCGCGTCGAGGGCGGCAAAATCACCGGCGAAAAGATCCCGGTCACTGACGGTGGCGGCGCCGACCTGGCGGCGGTGCTTGCGCGCGAAGCCGGTGGTCTCGGACTTTTCCTGGTCGAGCTTGGTGGCCCTGGTGTCACAAGGGAAGCGCTGGAGACCCTCGATCCGACCCGCGGCGCGGCCCGGCTGGCTTTTGCCGGAGCGCCGGCGGAGCGCCTTGGCGAAGCTGGCGAAGGCATGGCCCTTGTCGATCAGGTCCTCAACCGCGCCGCCGTGCTCCTGGCCTTCGAGCAAGTTGGCGGCGCCGACCGCGCGCTGGAGATGGCCAAGGCCTACGCCCTCGAACGCTACGCCTTCGGCCGCCCGATCGGCAGCTATCAGGCGATCAAGCACAAGCTGGCCGATATCTACATCAAGAACGAACTCGCGCGTTCGAACGCCTACTTCGGCGCCTGGGCGCTGCAGAGCGGCGCGGCGGAGCTGCCGGTGGCGGCGGCGGCGGCGCGGGTGGCGGCCTGTGAAGCCTTCTGGTTCGCCGCCAAGGAAAACCTCCAGACCCACGGCGGCATGGGCTACACCTGGGAGGTTGACTGTCATCTCTTTTATCGTCGCGCGCAGCAGCTCGGCCTCGTCGCCGGCTCCGCCAGGGCCTGGAAAGAGCGCCTGGTGAGCGAACTCGAACGCCGCAACGCGGCCTGAAGGAATCGCCTCATGGACTTCAACGACACGCCCGAAGAAGCCGCCTACCGCACCGAAGTGCGCGCCTGGCTCAACGCCAATGCGCCGCGCCGGTCTGGCGCGCCGGATACCGGGCTCGGCGATCCGGTCAGCATGGATGCGGCCAAGGCCTGGCAGCGCAAGAAGGCCGAGGCCGGCTATACCTGCATCACCTGGCCCAAGGCCTGGGGAGGCGGCGGCGGCAAGGCTTGGCAGTCGGTGATCTTCGGCCAGGAAGAGGCCAAGATCGACACCCCTGGCAACCCCTTCGCGATCGGCCTGGGCATGTGCGTGCCGACGATCATGGCGACCGGCAACGATGCCGACAAGGAGCGGTTCGTGAAACCGGCGGTGCTGGGCGAGGAAATCTGGTGCCAGCTTTTCAGTGAGCCGGCCGGCGGCTCCGACGTCGCCTCGGTAAGAACGCGGGCTGTGCCCAAAGGCGGCGACTGGATCATCAACGGCCAGAAGGTGTGGACTAGCGGCGCGCACTATTCCGACTTCGGGCTGCTGCTCACCCGCACCGATCCGGACGCCGCCAAACACAAGGGCATGACGATGTTCTGGATCGACATGCATGCTCCAGGCGTCGAGGTGCGGCCGATCCACCAGATGTCCGGGGCCTCGAACTTCAATGAAGTCTATTTCACCGATCTTAAGGTAACCGACGCCCAGCGGGTCGGTGAGGTTGGCGACGGCTGGAAGGTCGCTCTTGTCACCTTGATGAACGAGCGTCTGTCGGTGGGCGGCGGAGGCGGTGGTTCGAGCCACCGGCGAGTCTTCAAGCTGGCGGCCGACATCGCCACCCTGGCTGGCCCGGCGATGAAAGACGCGGCCCTGCGCCAGAAGATCGCCGAATGGTTCGTGCAGTCCGAGGGCCTGAAATACACCACCTATCGGACCATGACCGCCTTGAGCCGCGGCCAGACTCCGGGCCCAGAAAGCTCGATCGCCAAGATCGTCAGCGCCGGGGTGATGCAGGATATGGCCAACACCGCGCTTGAGATCGAGGATCAGTTTGGAATCATCGCCGATCCGGCGCTGGCCCCGATCCAGGCCGCCTTCCAGATGACGCTGATGGCGGCCCCGGGCCTGCGGATCGCCGGCGGCACCGACGAAATCCTGCGCAACATCATCGCCGAACGGGTGCTGGGCATGCCGCAGGACGTGCGCCTCGACAAGGGCGTGCCATTCAAGGACGTGCCGACCGGGCGATAGCGACCAACCGCCGGCCGGTTCCGGACATCGCCACTGGCAAGGAGACCCTCATGCCTCTCAATGTCCTGATCACCGGCGCCAACAGCGGCTTTGGCCTGCTCACCGCCGCGGCTTTCGCCCGCGCCGGCCACACCGTCCACGCCGGTCTGCGCGATGCCGCCAAGGGTGCGGGGCTGAATGGCTTGGCTGATGAAGGCTTGCCGGTGACGCCGGTCAGCCTCGACGTCACCGATCCTGCGGGCATCGCCGCGGCCGTCCGCCAAGCCAGCACAGCCGCGCCCATCGATATCCTCGTCAACAACGCCGGCTTCGAGGTTGCCGGGCCAGTCGAACATCTCTCCGACGAAAGCCTCAGGCTGCAGTTCGACACCAATGTCCTGGGGGTGGTGCGCATGGTGCGGGCCGTCGCCCCGGCGATGCGCGAACGCGGCCAGGGGATGATCGTCAACCTCTCTTCGGTCGCCGGCCACATCGCCGCGCCGTTCACCGGCGCCTACTCAGCCAGCAAGCACGCCGTCGAAGCCTTGTCGGAGGCGCTCTGGTTCGAGCTGCGGCCGTTCGGCGTGCGCGTCGTGCTGGTCGAGCCAGGCGGTTTCGAAACCAACTTCGGCGCCAACGTTATTGTCGAACCGGCCTATGGCCCGGATTCACCCTACCGGCCGCTCGCGGCCCGCTTCAACGAAGCCATGGCTGGCTTCCGGGCCGGCCCACCACAGAACCCACAGGAGATCGCCGATATCATCCTGGGCCTCGCCACCGATCCCGATCCCAAGCTGCGGCATCTGGCCGGCGATGACGCGCGCATGCTGGTGCCGCTGTATCGATCGATGCCGTTCGAGGGCTTCGCCGGCGTCATGCTCCAGCGCCTGGACCTCACCGACGTGATCAAACCGCCGCCAACAGCGTGAGAGACGGGCCGGATCCACGGAAGCCGCCGTCAGCGCAGAAGTCTGATCTTCAATCCCAGATCGTCGGCGACGGCAGCCCAGGCACAATCCGCCGTCAAGACCTCTGCGCCTCGTTCCGCCGCCAGCGCCAGGCAGCATCGGTCGCCCAGCGAGAGGCCCGCCTTTCGCGTCAGCGCCACGACAGAAACCCCGCCACGCTCGCCTTTTTGGAAAGGCCGCTGGCGCGCGCCATGGTCCTGATGCGGTCCTTGATCTCGTTCATGGTCCGAATCCGGATCGAGCCATCCACCAAATCGATCCGCACCGGGCCGCCCTTCTCAAGGCCGACCTCGCGTCGAACCTCGGCGGGCAGACTCAGCCGACCGGACTCGCTGACCCGGCCTCGCAAGCTCCGCCGATAAGGGCGACGTTCGACCGCGCGCTTTTGAAGTTTACTCACCCTCGCCTCCGGACCGCCGTCATTGCATGCATGGCGTTGAGCCATTTTAGGGCACGATGCGACGCCGCCCCATAACCTCCAACTGTGGCGTCTCAAATCGTGCAGGCCCGGCGCCGATCATGGACGCCATGGTAGCTGGGGGCGGGCTCGAACCGCCGACCTGTGGGTTATGAATCCACCGCTCTAACCAACTGAGCTACCCAGCCCCGAACCGCAGGCTTCCGGAAGGCCGCGCCTTATAGGGCCGGGTCCCCTAGATGTGAAGGGCGTGGCCGAGGCCTTTGAGGGCCGCCTCCTGAACCGCCTCTCCGAGCGTCGGATGGGCGTGGATCGTGCCGGCGATATCTTCGAGCGTCGCCCCCATTTCGATCGCCAGTCCGAACGTAGCCGAAAGCTCCGAAACCCCTTGGCCGACCGCCTGGATGCCCAGCACCCGGTGATGTCGCGCGTCAGCGACGATACGCACGAAGCCCAATTCGCCATGCCGGCTCATCGCCCGGCCGTTGGCCGAAAATGGAAACGTCCCGAGCTTGACGTCGTAGCTGGCGGTCTTCGCCTCCTCGGGGCTGAGGCCGGCGGCGACGATTTCCGGATCGGTGAAGCAGATGGCCGGGATGCAGCGCTTGTCCCAGGCCCTGGGCAGGCCGGCGACGATCTCCGCCACCATTTCCCCCTGGGCCATGGCGCGATGAGCCAGCATGGGCTCTCCGGTGACATCGCCGATCGCATAGACCCCGCGCATGGAGGTGGCGCAGAGGTCATCGATGCGGATGAAGCGCCCATCCATATCGAGCACCAGCTCCTCCAGGCCGAGGCCGTCGGTCATCGGCCGGCGACCGACGGTGACGAGCACCTTGTCGGCGGCGATCTTGCGCGCCTTGCCGTCCGCGGTCTCAACCATCAGCGCGCCGCGCTGTGCGCCTTTGGCCGCCGCGCCGGTCAGGATCTCGACGCCCAGCTCCTGCAGATGGCGAGCGACTGGCGCGGTCAATTCGCGATCATAGGTCGGCAGGATGCGATCCAGCGCCTCGACGACCGTCACCTTGGCCCCGAGTTTGGCGAACGCGCCGCCGAGTTCGAGGCCGATGTAACCGCCGCCGACGACCGCCAGACGCTTGGGAACCGCGGTCAGCCCCAGCGCCCCGGTTGAGGAGATCACGTCGTCCCCAAAAGGCAAGAACGGCAACTCGACCGGCGCCGATCCGGTGGCGATCACGACAGCCTCGGCGCGCACCACCGCCGGCCCCGTCTCGGTCTCGACAACCACGGTTTTGCCGTCGCGAAAACGCGCCTGGCCGTGCAGGATCTTCACCCGCGCCTTGCGCAACAGGCCGGCGACACCGCTATTGAGGCGATGGACGATCTCGTCCTTCCAGGCCACGGTCTTGGCGAGGTCGACCTTGGGATCGGCGGCCGATAGCCCGAACACCGACTTTCCTGACGCAGCCGAGGTCAGGGCCGAAAATTCATCGGCGACGTGAATGAGGGCCTTGGAGGGAATGCAGCCGACATTCAGGCAACTCCCGCCCAGCTTCCCTTGCTCGACGATGACCGTGTCGATGCCGAGCTGCCCGGCCCGGATGCCGCAGACGTAGCCGCCAGGTCCCGCCCCGATCACCAACAGCTTGCAGACGATCTCTTCCACGTCAGGCGTCCACGAACATCAATGCCGGCGCCTCAAGCAGGGCCTTGAGGCGTTGGACGAACACCGCGGCGTCCCAGCCGTCGATGATACGGTGATCGAAGCTTGACGACAGGTTCATCATCTTGCGCGGGACGAAGGCGGTTCCATCCCACCACGGCCGCACGGCCATGCGATTGACCCCGACGATGGCCACCTCCGGATAGTTGATCACGGGGGTCGTGGCGATGGCCCCGAGCGGGCCCAGCGAGGTGATGGTGATCGTCGAACCGCTGAGTTCGTCACGACTGGCCGAGCCGTCCCTGGCTCGTTCCGCCAGGCGCGCCACTTCGGCGGCCAGATCCCAGATGCCTCTGGCCTCGGCGTGCCGCACCACTGGCACCACCAGCCCGGCGGGCGTCTGCGTAGCGATGCCGACGTGGACCCCGGCGTGTTGACGCACGACGCCAGCGTCATCGTCGAAGAGCGCGTTCAAGCTCGGCTGTTCGGCGATGGCCCGCACCAGCGCCTTGATCAAGAACGGCAGCATGGTGAGCTTGGGCCTGTCGGCGGCGCCGGCGTTGAGGGCGGCGCGCAAGGCCTCGAGCGCCGTCACATCGACTTCTTCGACGATGGTGATGTGCGGGATGCGGGCCTTGGAGAGCGCCATTTTCTCGGCGATCCGACGACGCATGCCGACCACCTTGATCTCGGTCACTTCCGTACGCTGCGACTGGCCGAGGCTGGCCGCCGCGCCAGGTCCCCTGGCGATGAAAGCGTCCAGGTCTTCGCGGGCGATCCGGCCGCCTGGCCCGGAGCCCTGGACCTGACGCAGATCGACGCCGGCCTCGCGCGCGGCCTGGCGCACCACCGGGGAAGCCACAGGCTTTTCGCCTGGCGGCCGGCGGACGACCGCCGGGCCGGCTGGGTGCGCAACCGCTTTCGGAGCCGCGGCCGGCGGCGGGGCCTTCGGCGTCGGCGTCGCCGGCGGGTACTTTGCGGGTGTCGCCGCGGCGGCCGGTTTGGCCGCGGCGGCGGCCTCGGGCGCAGCTTTCGCCGTTCCGGCGATCTGCAGCCGCACCAACTCCGAGCCGACCGCCAAGGTGTCGCCGATCTCACCGCCGACCCAGACGATCTCGCCGTCCACGGGCGAGGGAATCTCGACGGTCGCCTTGTCGGTCATTACCGCCGCCAGAGGATCATCCTCGCGGACCATATCGCCGATCTTGACGTGCCATTCGACCAGCTCGGCCTCGGCGACGCCCTCGCCGACATCCGGCAGCTTGACCACATGCACGCCCACTCAGGCCTCCATCAGCTCGGCGAGCGCCGCGCCGACCCGCGCCGGACCCGGGAAATAGGCCCATTCCTGGGCGTGCGGATAGGGCGTGTCCCAGCCGGCGATCCGCATGATCGGCGCTTCCAGATTGAAAAAGCAGTGTTCCTGCACCAGGGCGGCGATCTCGGCCCCAAACCCCGAGGTCAGGGTCGCCTCGTGCAGAACCATGCATCGGCCGGTCCGCCGCACCGAGGCGATGATCGTCTCAAGATCGAGCGGCGCCAAGGTGCGAAGATCGATGACCTCGGCGTCGACGCCGGTTTCCTCGACGGCCGCCAGGGCGACATGGACCATTGAGCCATAGGTGAGCACCGTTACGGCTGAGCCAGTCCGGCGAACCGCCGCCTTGCCAAGGGGAACGGTGAAATGGCCCTCGGGAACCTCGCCGAGCTCATGCTTGGACCACGGGATCACCGGACGGTCGTGGTGGCCATCGAAGGGCCCGTTGTAAAGACGCTTGGGCTCCAGAAAGACGATCGGATCGGGACTTTCAATGGCCGCGATCAGCAGCCCCTTGGCGTCGTAGGGATTGGACGGAACGACGGTCATCAGGCCGGCGACGTGGGTGAACAGCGCTTCTGGACTCTGGCTGTGGGTCTCGCCACCGAAAATGCCGCCACCGCTCGGCATGCGGACGACCATCGGGCAGGTGAAATCGCCGGCCGAACGATGGCGCAGGCGCGCCGCTTCCGAGACCAGCTGGTCGTAAGCCGGGTACATATAGTCGGCGAATTGAATCTCGACGCAGGGCCGAAGGCCGTAGGCGGCCATGCCGATGGCGCAACCGACGATGCCGAGCTCATTGATCGGGGTGTCGAAACAGCGGCTGGCCCCATATTTCTGCTGCAGGCCCTGGGTGCAGCGAAACACGCCGCCGAAAAAGCCGACGTCCTCGCCGAACACCACCACGTCGTCGTCTCGCGCCATGCAGACATCCATGGCGCTGCGGATCGCCTCGATCATCGACAGCCGGGGCATGATCAGACGCCCATCTGCTGGCGCTGGCGGCGCAGGTGCGGCGGCAGTTCGGCGTAGACGTCCTCAAAGATGTCGCGGGTCGAGGGCGTGCCGCCGGAATGCAGGGTTCCGAACCTCTCAGCCTCCTTCTGCGCCGTAACCATTTCGGCACGGATCTCGCTCTCGGCCTGGGCATGGCGTTCGGCTGACCAGGCGCCGGTGAGAATGAGGTGGTCCTTCAGGCGGACAATCGGATCGCCGAGCGGCCAGCCCTCCGACTCGGTCTTGGGGCGGTAGGCGGACGGGTCATCGGAGGTCGAATGGGGGCCGGCGCGATAGGTGACATATTCGATCAACGTCGGGCCAAGATTGCGGCGCGCCCGCTCGATCGCCCATTCGGCCACGGCGTAGGTCGCCAGATAGTCGTTGCCGTCCACCCTCAGGGACGGAATTCCAAAGCCCAGACCACGGGCGGCGAAGGTGCCCGAGCCCCCCCGGGCGATGCCCTGGAACGTCGAGATCGCCCACTGATTGTTGACCACGTTAAGAACCACCGGGGCCTGGTAGGTCGAGGCGAACACCAGGGCGGCATGAAAGTCGGATTCGGCCGTGGCCCCGTCTCCGACCCAGGCCGCGGCGATCTTGTCATCGCGCTTGATCGCCGAGGCCATCGCCCAACCCACAGCCTGCACGAACTGGGTCGTCAGATTGCCGCTGACACTGAAAAAGCCATGCGCTTTGGAAGAGTAGAGCACCGGCAATTGCCGACCCTTGAGCGGGTCGCGCTCGTTCGAATAGATCTGACACATCATGTCCACCAGCGGATAGCCGCCGGCGATCAACAGCCCGGCCTGGCGATAGGTGGGGAAGTTCATGTCGCCGGGCGAAAGGGCGAGCCGAAAGGCGCAACTCACCGCCTCTTCGCCGGTATGCTGCATATAGAAGCTGGTCTTGCCCTGGCGCTGGGCCATCTGCATGCGCGCATCGAAGGCCCGCAGGGTCATCATATGGCGGAGGCCTTCGATCAGCTTCTCCGGCGCCAGATCGGGCGTCCAGGGCCCGACGGCGCGGCCGCCGCGATCCAGGACACGGATGATCGAGAAGGCCAGGTCCCGGATATGTTCCGGGTCGACGTCTACGGGCGGGCGCTCGACGCTTCCCGCGGCCGGAATCACGACATTGGAAAAGTCGGGTTTGCCGCCCGGACGACTGGCGGGCTCCGGGACCGTGAATTTCAGCGGATTGCTCAGGCCGATCTCCTAGAGCAAACCCCGTTTAGACGGAAACGTCCAAACGGGGATGATTTGCTCTAGAATCCAATTTTCTAGAGCTTGATTCAACGTTTCCATCCGTCCCTCGTAAGCGCACCAAGCTCCAGGCAGGCGGCATGCCGATAGTGGGCCCGGCACGAACAGATTTTTCATTCCGGCAGTCTCAGAAGCAAGCCGCGGCAAGATCATTCCCCCAACCCTGGTCGCGCCTGGTGCAATGATATAGGGGTTGAGGGAGAAAGCTTGCTAAAGGCGTTCCGGTCGCAACGGCAATCTCAGCAAGAATACAAACGGAATCGCCTGCTAGGGGAAATAATCTTGTCCGATCGTCTCGACGCCGTCGATGCCCGCATCCTCGACCTCATTCAACATGACGCCGGCCTGTCGGTGGCTGAGATCGCCGACCGCGTCGGTCTTTCCTCCAGCCCCTGCTGGAGGCGCATCAAGCGCCTGGAAGAGGAGGGGGTGGTGCAGCGGCGGGTCACCCTGCTCGACCGGGAAAAGCTTGGCCTGGATTTTGAGGTCTATTGCACGGTCAAGCTCTCGCTGCCGACCCAGGAAAACCTGGAAGTGTTCGAGCAATCGGTGCGAAAATGGAGCGAGGTGGTGCAATGCGCCACGGTGACCGGCGCGGCCGACTATGAGTTGCGTCTGGTGACCCGCGACATGCACGCCTTCGACGCCTTCCTTCGCGACAAGATCCTGGGGCTCGGCCTGGTCTCGAACATCGAAAGCCGGATCGTCATTCGCCAGGTGAAGAACACGACGGCCATACCGCTGTCGCTGATCAGCGCCTATGTTCCGGCCCGCAACTGAGCCAAGGCGATGATGATCGAACTGGTGATCCCAGCCCGCCGACATAGTCTGGGGGCCTTCGACGTTGGCCGCGTGCTCCCCTATGCGCCACACCGAAGCGTCGGGCCGTTCGTCTTCTTCGACCACATGGGCCCGGTGGATTTCCCGGCCGGTCTGACCCGAGACGCCGATGTCAGGCCGCATCCGCATATCGGCCTCTCCACCGTCACCTATCTGTTCGAAGGCGAGATGACGCACCGCGACAGCCTGGCTTCGGAGGTGGCGATTCTGCCTGGCGAGGTGAACTGGATGACGGCCGGGCGCGGCATCACCCATTCGGAGCGCTTCGACACCGTTCGCAGCCGCGGAGGACGGGTGCACGGCATCCAGGCCTGGGTGGCCCTACCCGAATCCCTGGAGGAGACCGATCCGGCATTCGCGCACCATGGAGCGGACGATCTGCCCACCTATCAAGGCGATGGACTTTGGGCGCGGCTGGTGGCCGGAAAGGCCTTCGGCGCCGAGGCGAAGGTCAAGACCCATTCGCCGCTTTTCTATGTTCATTGGCGCCTGGACCAGGGCTCCAAGGCGCAGCTCTCGGCTGAATATCCCGAGCGCGCCGCCTTCGTCGCCGCCGGCGTCGTCGAGGTCGAGGGCCAGACATTTGGCGAAGGACAAATGCTCGTTTTCAAATCCGGCTCGCCGGTACTTTTTGAAGCCCTCGAGCCGGCCGAAGTGATGCTGTTGGGCGGCGAACCC
>DATBOH010000281.1:0-1856 GCA_036553915.1 Caulobacteraceae bacterium
TCTATAGGCCCAGTCGCCGGCGAAGGCGAGCCACGGGGCGAGGCGAACGGCGGCGTCGAACTCGTCGCCGTGCAGAACCAGGAAACGGCGGCCGTCAGCGGTCTGATGGATGGCGTCGCGCGCCACCACCACGCCGCCGAAATGCACCCCGCAGAAATCCCGCACCCGATCGTCATGGTTGCCCGGGATGTAGGTCACCGTCGCGCCCTTGCGGGCCTGGCGTAGAATCTTCTGCACCACGTCGTTGTGAGCCTGGGGCCAGAACCAGCCGCCCTTCATGCGCCAGCCGTCGACGATATCGCCGACCAGATAAAGCCGCTCGCAGCTCATGTGACGCAGAAAATCCAGCAGCAATTCGGCCTGGCAGCCGCGCGTGCCCAGGTGAATATCGGAGATGAATACGGCTCGGTAGCGGGCGAGGGCGCGCTCCTCTTCCATGCCGTGGGCTCCCGGGGGGCCTCCTCGCCACTCCGCCGTTCGCCGCGTTAGGCTGATTGCTTGTCGGTTTTGTGAACCCCGAGACGGCGCAGGTCAGCCGGCAAACACCCGGCGGACGATATCTTCCAGGCCCAGGGCGTCGGCTCCGCTGAACGCGGCCGGCGCGGTGGAATCCACGTCGAGGACGGCGATCAGACGGCTTTGGGCGTCGAACACCGGCACCACGATCTCGCTGCGCGATCGGGAATCGCAGGCGACGTGGCCAGGGAAGGCGTCCACGTCATCGACGATCACGGTCTGGAGCCGCGTCGCCGCCGCGCCGCACACCCCGCGAGCAAAATCGATGCGCAGACAGCCGAGAGAGCCCTGATAGGGGCCGACCACCAGCTGATCGCCCCGCGCCGGGTCGACGACATAGAATCCGGTCCAGAAAAAGCGCTCGAACGCCTCGGCCAGCATCGCCGCCACCGTGGCCATGCGCGCGGTGAGGCTGGTCTCGCCATCCACCACCGCGTCGATTTCCTCCGCCAAGCGGGCGTAGCGCTCGGCGAGCGTTTCCCCGCCGGATGAGATCTGAACCGTTGCGCGCATGGCTTGCCGATATAGGCTTCGCGGCTCGATCGCCCAATGGCCGACGAATTCGAATAAGAATCTCCTGCTCGCAATTGATCTTGATGGTGCACCGCAGCATAATGGGCGCTGGGCGACGCAACGCTGAGTCGCGGCCCGAGAATCGAGAGTCAAATCGACATGACCGCACATCGGAACCCTTGGCTAAGCCTGGCCGCGGACTCGGTCCGTCTCAGCCTCGAGGCGCAGGATGTCATCGGACTTCGGATGATCAAGGCGGCGTGGGGCGGTTTCGACGCCGGCGAGGAAGTGGTGAGAATGGTCATGGAAAAGAGTCAGGCCGCCTGGGACGCCAATTGCCTGATTACTCAGAGCGTCATCGCCGGAGAGGGCCATCTCGCGCCGGCCCGCGCGCTCAGCCTCTACCGCCGTCGCGTCAAGGCCAACCAGAGGCGCCTCGCCAAGGGCGGTTGAACGGCGAAAGCGATATGAAGACCTACAATCTCGATCTCCGCCACGCCGCCTCGAAGCGGCAACTAAACGCTTTAGCGGACAACCGGCTCGAGCCGCTCAAGGCGCGTCTGGCCAGCGACCTGGAGGCGATCGCCTGGGCCCAGGGGGAGTTGATGGACTTCGCCCGCCGGCGCGCGGGGAAGAATTTCCAATATGTCGAGGCGGCGGTGACCGAACTGCTGCCGTTCGGCCAGACCGTCGATGGCAAGGACTACCGGCGTCTCGGCCGCTGGGTGTGTAACCCCGACGGGCTGATCTGGCGCGAATCTTCGCTGGCCGCCGTCGAGGCCTGATCCATCCGCGCCGGGTTGGTAGGCCCGGCAGGACTCGAACCT
>DATBOH010000002.1:0-21283 GCA_036553915.1 Caulobacteraceae bacterium
GGGAGCTCCCGCTCCTGGCAGCGTGGAACATCAGGTCCAGACCGGCGATGTCCTGCACCCAGGCATCGGCGTCGACCCACGCGATTAGGTCGGCGTCGGGAAATAGTCGGTCCAGGAATGACCGGGCGAGCTGCACCTTGAGCGCCAGGTGTCCTTGTGCCCGCCGCTCCGCCAGCGGAAAGCCCCAATCAAAGTCGGCTATGCGAACGCCATAGCGCCGGTGCAGGCGTTCCTTCTGCGCGGCGTCCAGTCCGCCATCGATGACCGCCAGTCCGACCTGTTCGGCGCTGCGGAAACATCGGATCGATGCGCATAATTCTTCGATCATTGGGAAATAGGCGCCATTTCCGCCTGTCACCACCATTCGTTCACTCATCGATCCTCACTGGGCGCCATGGTAGGCCCGGCAGGACTCGAACCTGCAACCAGACCGTTATGAGCGGCCGGCTCTAACCAATTGAGCTACGGGCCCCCAGGCGCTTGAGCTTGGCGGAAGATCGTGCGGTTATCACAGGGCGCGGCGGGGCTCAAAGCGCGGGGCGCCCCAGAGGAGATCGCATGAAGACGATGTTGGCTGTCATAGCCCTGTCGGCAGGACTGAGCGCAGCGCCGCCGCTGGCCGTTGCCGAGCCGTCCGGCGCCGCGATGTTCGCCGCCACCACCCTGGATGTCTCGGCTATCGGCGAGACCAAGATGCGGCCCGATATGGCGATGCTGCAGCTCGGCGTCGATACGACCGCCGCCACCGCGGCGGCGGCGCTGGGCGAAAACGCCCAGTCGATGAGCCGGGTTGTCGCCGCCCTCAGATCAGCGGGCATCGCCGAGCGCGATATCCAGACCGCCCAGATCAATCTGTCGCCGCAATATGTCTATGAGCAGAACCGTCCGCCGCGGCTGACCGGCTATCAGGCGGCGAACCGCGTCAATGTCGAGGTGCGTGATCTTGCCAGACTGGGGCCGGTGGCCGACGCCGTGGTCGCCGCCGGAGCGACCAACATTGGCGATATCAGCTTCGGCCTGGCCGAACCTGGACCTCCTGAGGACTCAGCCCGCGTCGCCGCCGTCAAGGCCCTTGAAGCTAAAGCCAACCTCTACGCCCAGGCGGCTGGCTATCGCGTGGCGCGTCTGGTCAGCCTCAGTGAAACCAGCGGCGAGCAAGGGCCTCCGCCGCCCCGACCGATGATGGCCATGCGCATGCAGGCGGCCGCCGCCCCGACCCCGGTCGAGGCCGGCGAAATGACCGTGCGGGTGAGTGTTAGCGGCCTCTTCGAACTGGCGCGATAGAGACCAGAGGGCCGCCGATCAGGCGATCAGTCGCGCCGACAGCGGTTCGGATTCGGCGGTCAGCCGCGGCGGCCGATAAGCCAGGGCCTCCGCGAGATGCACGCGGGCGACGCTCGTCGCGCCGTCAAGATCGGCGATGGTGCGGGCCAGTCGCAGGGTGCGGCTCCAGCCCCGCGCCGAGAGGCCGGTGGCCTCGGCCGCCCGGGTCAGCAGCGCCTTGCCGGGGGCGTCGAGGGCGACGATGCGGTCGAGGTAGTCGCCCTCGGCCTGGGCATTCAGAATTGGCCCCAAAGACCCCTTGTGGGCATGCTCGGAGCGGCCAGCGGCCAGGGTGCGAGCCGCGGCGACGCGGCTAGCGACCTCCACGGTGCCCTCGGCTGGGGGCGGCAGGGCGAGATCGGCGGCGGTGACGGCCGGAACCTCGACCACCAGGTCGATCCGGTCGAGCAGCGGGCCGGAGATCCGCGCCTGATAGGCCTGTTGGCAGCGCGGCGCCTTTCCGCAGGCTCCGCGGCCCATGCCGCCTGACCCGCAGCGGCATGGATTCATCGCCGCCACCAGTTGCACACGGGCGGGATAGCGAACATGGGCGTTGGCCCGTGCCACGACCACCTGGCCGCTCTCGAGTGGCTGGCGCAGCGAATCCAGCGCCTGGGCCGAAAATTCCGGCAATTCGTCCAGAAAAAGCACGCCGTTATGGGCCAGCGAGACCTCGCCGGGCTTGGCCTTGAAACCGCCGCCGGTAAGCGCCGCCATGCTGGCCGAATGATGCGGGGCTCGGAATGGTCGGTGGCGGGTCAAGGCGCCGCGCGATATCAGGCCGGCCACCGAATGCACCATCGAGGTTTCCAGGAGTTCGGCGGCGGTGAGCGGCGGCAGCAGCCCAGGCAAGCGCTGGGCCAGCATCGACTTGCCTGACCCTGGAGGCCCGATGAACAGCAGATTGTGAGCGCCGGCGGCGGCGATCTCCAGGGCCCGCTTGGCGCTTTCCTGACCTTTCACGTCGCGCAGATCGAGACCCGTCCCGGCGTCCACCACCGGTCCGGGCTTGGGCCGCCCCAGCAGTTGGACACCGCGGAAGTGGTTGAGGATCCCAATCAGCGAGCGCGGGGCCAGCAGGGCCATGTCGCCAGCCCAGGCCGCCTCCGCGCCGCAGCCCTCAGGACAGATGAGTCCAAGGCCCAGGGCATTGGCGGCCATGGCCGCCGGCAGCGCGCCGGCCACGGGCGCAATCTCGCCATTCAGGTTCAGCTCGCCGATCGCCGCCCAGCCGTCGAGGGCGTCCTGGGGCACGATCCCCATCACCGCCATCAGCGCCAAGGCTATGGGCAGGTCGAAGTGGTTGCCCTCCTTGGGCAGATCGGCCGGAGCCAGATTGGCGACGAGCCGCCTGGCGGGCAACGCCAGGCCAAGCCCGGCGAACGCCGCCCGCACCCGCTCGCGCGCCTCGCCCACCGCCTTGTCCGGCAGGCCGACGATGACGAACCCTGACACCCCGCCGGCAGCCTGCACCTCGACCTCGACACGCCGGGCGTCCACGCCTTCGAAGGCTACCGAGGCGATGCGCGCCGCCATGCTCCCATCCCTATTCAATCAGCCCGCGCAGTTGGGCACAGCCAAGTCGTCGGCACAAGAACAAAAACGGAACGTCAAGGCGTCCGCTTCGCCTCAATGGAGTCCCACAGCCGGGCGGCGGCGTCGGCCCCGCCGAATCGTTTGAGCTGCTGGGCTCCGGTCGGCGATGTGACATTGATCTCGGTGAGGTAGTCGCCGATGACGTCGACGCCAACGAACAGCAGCCCGCGACGCTTCAGTTCCGGACCGATGGCGGCGCAGATCGCTTCGTCGCGCGCCGACAGGGCGACGGCCTCCGCGCGGCCGCCGCGGGCCAGGTTGGCGCGCACCTGGCCCTTGGCCGGAATGCGGTTGATCGCCCCCACCGGCTCGCCGTCCACGAGCAGAATACGCTTGTCGCCGGCCGAAACGGCGGGAATGAATTTTTGGGCGATCACCGCTTCCGGCCCGATCAGGGCGTGCAGCTCCAGCAGGGCGTCGAGATTGGGATCGTCGGCGGCCAGCTTGACCACCCCCGAGCCGGCCCCGCCGTAGAGGGGCTTGAGCACCATGTCGCCATGCCGGGCATGAAACGCGTGCAGCGCTTCGACGTCGCTGGTGATCAGCGTCGGCGGGTGCAGATCCGGAAACTCGGTGACCAGCAGCTTTTCCGGCGCGCCGCGGACCTCGGCCGGGTCGTTGACCACCAGTGTGGTGGGATGGATGCGCTCAAGAAAATAGGTGCCGGTGATATAAGCCATGTCGAACGGCGGGTCCTGGCGCATCAGCACCACGTCGAACCCGGCCATCTCACGGATTTCCATCGGCCCCTGGGCGTGATGATCGCCAGCCACCGCCTTGAGGGTCAGGGCGCGGCCGCGCGCCAGCACGGTTCCTTCCAGCAGCGCCAGGCGCTCCGGCGCGAAGACCCACAGGCGATGGCCGCGCGCCTGCGCTTCGAGCATCAGCATGAAGGTGGTGTCGGTCTCGATATTGACGGTTTCGACCGGGTTCATCTGCACGGCGATGTCGAGCGGCATGGTCCCTCCGTAGTACGCGTTTTCGCCCTTTAGGGCGCCGGGGCCATCGCGGCGAGGCTCATCCCTCGGGCCAGGCGTCGGCGATGTGTCGCGGCCAACGTCTGGGCGACAAGGCGACGAGGTCGAGGCGGACCGCCGCGTGCCGCAAGGCCGGACGCCGCGCCGCCAGGGCCGTAGCGGCGGCCAGCAGGCGCTGACGCTGGCGCGGACTGACCGCCTCCAACGCTTCGGCCAGGGTGCGGCGACGTTTGACCTCAATCACCGCGACCACGCCGCCGCGGGCGGCCAGGATATCGATCTCGGCTTCGCGGCTGCGCAGGCGAAAACCCAGCAACCGATACCCCTTGGCCAACAGCCACAAGGCGACCAGCCACTCGCCACGGCGGCCGTCGCGGCGGGCCAGGGCGCCACGGCGAGCGCGGCCGATGCTCATTGCCCGCGCAGAACCAAAGCGCGGGCGTAGAGCGCGCGGCGAGGAACGCCAAAAAGATGCGCCACCTCGGCGGCGGCGGCGGCCGGCTTCAGGCGTTGCAAGGCCTCCAGGAGCGCGGCTTCAGCGGCGGCCGGATCGGCGGCGGTCTCGAGCGGCGGCCCGATGACCACGACAATCTCGCCCTTGGGCGCCGCCAGGGCCGGATTCCCGGCCAGTTTGTCCAAGGAGCCCCGAACCACGGTTTCATGCAACTTGGTCAGCTCGCGGGCCACGGCCGCCGGACGCGGTCCGAACACCGCCGCCATGTCGGCAAGACTCTCGGCCAGCCTCGGCCCGGTCTCGAACAGCACCAGGGTGGAGCGGACCGCCGCAAGATCCTTGAGGAATCGCCGGCGCGCACTGGACCGCGGCGGAGCGAATCCGGCGAACAGGAAACGATCCGTCGGCAGCCCAGCGACGGCCAGGGCCGCAAGCACCGCCGAGGGGCCGGGAAGTGGCCACACCGGAACCCCGGCCGCCACAGCCTCGACCACCAGGCGATAGCCAGGATCGCTGATCAGCGGCGTGCCAGCGTCTGAGACCACCGCAAGGCGCGCGCCCTCGGCCAACCGTTCAAGGATCCGTGGCCGCGCCTTGGCGGCCGAATGCTCGTCATAGCGACCGAGCCGGGTCTTGATCCCATACGCCGCCAGCAGCTTGGCGGTGACCCGCGTATCTTCGGCGAAGATTTCCTCGACCCCCGCCAGCACGTCGAGCGCCCGGAGGGTGATGTCGCGCAGATTGCCGATCGGCGTGGCCACCAGATGCAGTCCGGTCGGAACCTCGCGCGGCTCAGGCGGCATCGGCGAGCTCGGCGATCACCCGGTCAAGCACCCGCCGGCCGCGCGCCGTCGCTCTCAGGCGGCCATCGCGCCGGCCTACGAATCCCGCCAGTTGGCCCAGCCGGCCTTCGCTCAGATCCAGAGCCGCGAGATCGCCCTCGGCGACGCCGTCAATCGTGCGCAGGCCCATCAGCAATCGCTCCAGCGCCCGCTCCCGGGCCGAGAGCGGCGTGAGCTTCGCCCCCAGCCCTTGCCGCTCTACGTGAGCGACGTAGGCCGAGATCGACCGCGGAGCTTCGCTCGCCAGCCAAGTCGCCCCGTCGCGCAGCCGCCCGTGCGAACCCGGTCCGATCCCGGCATATTCCTCACCCCGCCAATAGGCCTGGTTGTGGCGCGAACGGGCCGCCTTGCCCCGCGCATGGTTCGACACCTCATAGGCCTCGAAGCCAAGCCGGCTGAGCACCTCGTCCGTGATGGCGAACATTTCCGCCGCGCGCTCCTCGTCGGCCGGCGCCAATCGCCCGCGCGCGACCGCCCGGGCGAAAGCGGTCGAGGGCTCAATGGTCAGCTGGTAGGCGGAGACATGTTCGACGCCGCTGCCGGCGACTTCGGCGAGACCGCGACGCCAGGCTTCTGGCGCCTGTTCCGGCAAGGCGTAGATCAGATCCACCGAGACACGCGCGAAGGCTGACTGCGCCGCCGCCAGGGCCGCCCGCCCGGCCGCGGCGTCATGATTGCGGCCGAGAAAGGCCAGCTCGGCGTCATCGAGCGACTGCAGACCCAGCGAGAGTCGATTGACGCCAATGGCGGCCAGATCGGCGAACCGTTTCGCCTCGGCGTCGGTGGGATTGGCCTCAAGGGTGATCTCCAGCTCGTCATTGGCGGCAAAGACCCGTCGCGCCGCGGCGATCAGCCGGGCGACTTCGGCCGGTTCGAGCAGCGAGGGGGTGCCGCCGCCGAAAAAAATCGACGTCAGTTGGCGCGATCCCAGCCGACGCGCATGGGCGGCGATATCGGCTTCCAGCGCCGCCAGCAGCGCCGAGCGCTCGCCGTCGCGGCCGCGCGCGCGCACGACGTTGAAATCGCAGTAGGGACAGATGCGGGCGCAGTAAGGCCAGTGGATATAGAGCGCCAGCGTTGGCGAAGGGCTCAAAACAGCGCCTGGCTGAGGGCGGCGAAGGCGCGGGCCCGATGACTGATCGCATCCTTGGCGGCCGGATCCATCTCGCCAAAAGTCTGGCTCGCGCCCTCAGGCGTGAAGATCGGGTCATAGCCAAAGCCACGCTCGCCGCGGGGTGGAAAGCCCAGGCTGCCGTCGCACCGCCCCTCAACCGCCGCAACCGGACCCCCCGGCCACGCGACCGCCAGGGCGCAGACAAACGCCGCGGACCGATCGTCGCTCTCTGAATCGACGAGCCGCTTCTCGACCAACGCCATGGCGTGGGCGAAATCGCGCTCCGGGCCGGCCCATCGGGCCGAATAGATTCCCGGCGCGCCATCGAGCGCGGCCACCGCCAGACCGGAATCGTCGGCGATAGCGATAAGGCCGCTGGCGTCGGCGCAGGCCCGCGCCTTGACGATGGCGTTGCCGACAAAGGTCGTCTCCGGCTCTTCGGGAGCGGGAAGGCCGATATCGCCCGCGGCGATCACCTCGAACCGGCCGGCCAGCAGAGACGCGAGCTCGCGCGCCTTGCCGGGATTATGGGTGGCGGCGACCAGACGCGCGCCGGGTACGAGGCGAAGGCTCATGCCATCGTCTTAGCCCAGGCCGCATTTTGAGGCTACGGCCGGCCACCATTGCGGCAATGTAATATTGATAAACGATATTTAATTTGATCGAAAAACGATACGGGCATATCGATAAACACAGAAGGACGGCCAAACCGCCGCTTTTGGAACAGAAACACCGGCGCCACGGCGCCCGCTTGGACGGAGAGATCGAAATGCATGCTTCCCACCTCATTCAGATGGTTGACCGCGTCGCCCTGACGGTCATGAACACCCTGGTTTTCGTCGGCCTGCCGCTGGCGGCCGTTGGCCTGTTCATCCGCTAAGCCGGGCGTTGCGCTTTTCCGCGCGGCCGGTTCGGGCCATGTTCGCCGCCGCGTGAGGGCCGCCCCTCGCGCGGCGGACGCATTTCTGAAAGGGAGGGGCAATGATGCGGGCCCTCGGCCGAGGATCGGTCTCCAGCATTCTAAAGGTCATCCTCGACGTTTTCCGCGTCGTGCTATGGATCGGCGTCGCGATGGCCAGCGTTGGCGTGCTCGCCGCGCTGCTGCTGAGTTTCCGCCCCGATCTGTTGGGCGATATCAGCGACTTCGATCTGCTCGATGTCGGTGGCCCGGTCTTGGGACCGGCCGCGGCGGCCCTGTTCCTGATTTTCGATCTGTATCTGATCGGCGGCCTGATCGTCGTGGAGCGGCTCAGGGCCGTCTTCGCGACCTTGATCAGCGGCGATCCGTTCCACCCGGAAAACGCCGCGCGCCTGCGTGTCATCGCCCTCACCCTGGCGGCATTGGAGGTCGGCCGCTACGTGGCGGCGGCGATGGCCCATGTGTTGCTGCACGGGGCTATGCGTATTTCCGGCGGGGTCAGCCTGACGACCTGGTTCGCCGTGCTCGTGATCGTTGTCCTGGCCGAGGTCTTCCGCGAAGGCGCCCGCCTGCGCGGCGAGGCTGAGCTGACCATCTGAATGCCGATCCGCATCCGCCTCGACCGCCTGTTGCTTGAGCGACGCATGTCGCTGACGGAGTTGGCCGACAGGGTCGGCGTCACGATCGCCAATCTGTCGATCCTGAAGACGGGCAAGGCGCGCGCGATCCGGTTTTCGACCCTCAGCGCCCTCTGTCGTGAACTCGACTGCCAGCCGGGCGACCTGGTTGTCTATGAGGTTGGCCTGCCGGACGATCCAGACGAGGTCGACGGCGACTAATACGCGCGGCGGGGCACGTGAACCGCACCACCAATTGGAACACATCGTCGGCCGGACGGTTGAAAGGGGGCTACCCACAAACCTGCGAGGCCGACATGTCCACCACCGCCAAGACCACCGAAAAAGACTCAGGCCGAAGCGGGAGACCGCGGCGGACCCGCCGGACCGGCCAACGCGATCCGCTGGCCGTGAAACTCCTCAAACAGGACCACCGAGAAGTCGAGACGATGTTTGATGAATATGAGCAACTCGACGCCGACGCCGATAAATTGGCGCTATTCAAGAAGATCGCCCTGGCGCTCAAAGTCCACACCAAGATCGAAGAAGAGATTTTCTATGCCGAGGAGCGCGGTGACGTCGAGGACGACTTGCTCGACGAGGCGCATGTGGAACACGAAGGAGCCACGCATATGATCGTAGAGCTCGAGGGCATGAAACCCTCCGAGCAATACTACGACGCCATGGTGAAGGTGTTAGGCGAGAACGTGAGACACCACATCCGCGAGGAAGAACAGCCCGGCGGCATTTTCGCCCAGGCCAAGCGTGGCGGCGAGGACCTCGAAGCCATGGGCGAGCGGCTCAAGGCGCGAAAAGCGCAACTGCTGGCGCAGTTCGGCGCAAAACCGCATTGACGCGGCGGCTACGCCGCCACGGCGGCGGCCTGCAAGGCGACCAGCTCGGCGATTCCCGCGCTGGCTAAGCCGAACAGGGCGTCGAACTCGGCGCGCGAAAATCCCCGCCTTTCGCCGGTAGCCTGAGCCTCGACGATATCGCCGGCGCCGGTCAGAACGAAGTTGGCGTCGGCCTCGGCGTTGCTGTCTTCTTCATAGTCGAGGTCGAGCACCGGCTCGCCCTCCACCAGGCCGCACGAGACCGCCGCGACGTGATCGAGGAGTGGGTCGCGGGCGATCACTCGCTCGTTCACCAGCATCCGGGTCGCCAGACGCAGCGCCACCCAGCCGCCGGTGATCGCCGCCGTACGTGTGCCGCCATCGGCCTGTAGAACATCGCAGTCGAGGACGATCTGGCGCTCGCCGAGCGCTGCCAAATCGGTCACCGCCCGCATCGAGCGGCCGATCAGCCGCTGAATCTCCTGCGTGCGGCCTGACTGTTTGCCCTGCGCCGCTTCGCGTCGACCCCGCGTATGCGTGGCCCGCGGCAACATCCCGTACTCAGCGGTCACCCAGCCGCGCCCGCGGCCGCGCAGAAACGGCGGCACGCCCTCGTCAAGACTGGCGGTAACCAGCACGCGGGTGTGGCCGAAGGTCACCAGACATGAGCCCTCGGCGTAGCGGTTCACCGCCGTCTCCAGGCTCACGGACCTCAAGGCGTCGGCGGTGCGGCCGGAGTGACGCATGTTTGACTCTCCATCCGGCTTGCGCCGCAAAGGCCGGCGCTTATCCTACTTGCGGCAAAATGAGCAAACTCATCGTCGGCCAGATGACGTCGCGCGGCGCCAGCCTTTCAGAGCTGGACGCCCGCGCCCGCGAGGTGTTTCGACGCGTCGTCGAGACCTATCTCGAGACCGGGGATGCGGTCGGCTCACGAACCTTGGCGCGCGGCGGCATGCAGCTTTCGCCGGCCTCGATCCGCAACACCATGCAGGATCTCACCGATCTGGGACTGCTCGGCGCCGCCCACGCCAGCGCCGGTCGGGCCCCGACCCATGCCGGCCTGCGGCTGTTCATCGATGGCCTGCTGGAGGTCGGCGATATCGGCGAGGCGGATCGCCGCGACATCGAGGCTCGACTGAGCGCCCATGGGCGCACCTTCGAGGAGGCCCTCAATGAGGCCAGTGACATCCTGTCGGGACTCGCCGGCGGGGCCGGCGTCGTGGTCACGCCGGCGCGCGACGCCGGCGTTAAGCATGTCGAGTTTGTATCGCTGAGCACCGATCAGGCGCTGGCGATCATGGTCTTCCAAGACGGCCAGGTGGAGAACCGCCTGATGCGCCGCACCTCAGGCCTGACGCCATCGGCGCTCAACGAAGCGTCGAATTTTCTCAATGCCCGCCTGCACGGTCGCAGCCTCGCCGACGCGCGAATCGAGATCACCAGCGAACTGGCCGGCGCTCGCCTGGAGCTCGATGCGGCCGCCGCCCGGCTCATCGAAGACGGTCTGGCGGCCTGGGGAGGCGAAGGCGACAATCGCGCCCTGATTGTGCGCGGCCGCGCCAATCTGCTCGGCGACCCGCAGGCCTCGGCCGATTTCGAACGGGTGCGCATGCTGTTCGACGATCTCGAACGCAAGGAACGCCTGATCGAACTACTCGACGGCGTACGCGCGGCGGAGGGCGTTCGCATCTTTATCGGCTCGGAAACGCGGCTGTTTTCGCTTTCCGGTTCCGCTCTGATCGCCGCGCCCTATATGAGCGGCCAGCAGAAGCTGCTCGGCGCCATCGGCGTGATCGGACCGGCGCGGCTGAACTATGCGCGGGTGATTCCGTTGGTGGACTATACCGCCCGCGTTCTTGGCCGACTGATGGACGAATGAAGCGAGGATCTATGAGCACCGACAACGGCCGGGACGCCGAAGCCGATACCCTCGATCAAACCGACGAGGTCGATTCCCAGGCGGCGGAGATCGCCGCGCTCAAGGATCAGGCCCTGCGCTATGCCGCCGAGGTTGAGAACATGCGCCGGCGAGCCGAGCGCGAAGTCAATGACGCCCGCGCCTACGCCATCCAGAAATTCGCCAAGGATTTGCTGGGCGTCGCAGACAACCTTGCGCGCGCCCTCTCGCATGCGCCCAAGGACGATGCCGACCCTCTCGCCCACGGCTTGGCGGTTGGAATGGAGATGACTCAGAAGGAGCTCCTGGCGGCGTTCGAGCGCAACGGCCTCAAGCGCCTGGCCCCGGCTGTCGGTGACAAGTTCGACCCGCATGTGCATCAGGCGATGACCGAACAAACCTCGACGGACTTTCCCCCTGGGGCGGTCATCGTCTTGCTGCAGGATGGCTACGAATTGTTCGGCCGTATCGTGCGCCCGGCGATGGTGGTGGTGGCGGGCCGGGACTCCACGGGAGCCGGCGCCTCAGGCTCCGCCAGCGACTCCACTGACCAGGCTTAACCGCAGACCCCCTTCACCGCCCCAACAAATCCGCTACTGTCGCCGTCCCTAATCGACGAGCGCCGCGGACCGGGGGCGCGGCGGCTACAGGACCGACCATGAAGCTGACGATCGAACGCGCCGCCCTGCTCAAGGCCTTGGCCCACGTGCAGAGCGTCGTGGAGCGACGCAACACCATACCAATTCTCGGCAATGTGCTTCTCACCGCCGGTGAAAACGGTCTGGCCCTTTCGGCCACAGACCTCGATGTCGAGATCGCCGATTCGGCGCCGGCCCAGGTCGAGAGCCCTGGCGCCGTCACGGCGCCAGCGCATACGCTGTATGAAATCGTCCGCAAGCTGCCTGAGGGAGCCGAGGTGTCGCTGAGCTTCGCCGGCTCGGACCCACGCCTGGCCGTTCAGGCCGGTCGCTACAAGGTAAACCTGCCAGTCCTGCCGTCGGGCGATTTCCCGATCATGCCGTCAGAGGGTTTGTCGGCCCCGTTCGGTCTCGACGCCAAGGACCTCGTTCGACTGATCGACAAGACCCGTTTCGCCATCTCCACCGAAGAGACGCGCTATTACCTCACCGGCATCTATCTGCATTCGGTGATCCAGGATGGGCGCGCCCTGCTGCGCGCGGTGGCCACCGACGGCCATCGCCTGGCCCTGGCCGAGATGCCAGCTCCGGAGGGCGCGTCCGGGGCGGCGGGCGTAATCGTGCCGCGCAAGACCGTGCAGGAAGCCCGGCGCCTGATCGACGACGCGGGCGACACCATCAATCTCAGTCTCAGCGCCCAGAAAATTCGTTTCGATTTCGCGGGGGCCTCATTGACCTCAAAAGTCATCGACGGCTCGTTCCCGGACTACACCCGGGTCATACCGCGCGAGAACAATCGCATCATGACCGTCGATACGGCCTTGTTCGCGGCCGCGGTCGACCGCGTCTCGACCATCTCTTCCGAGAAGAGCAAATCGGTGAAGCTGTCGGTGGAATCCGGTCGGATCGTCCTGACGGTGCGCAACACCGAGACCGGTCAAGCGGTCGAAGAGCTGGAGGTCGACTACGCCGGTGAACCCTTCGAGATCGGGTTCAACGCCCGCTATCTTCTGGATGTCACCGACCAGATCGGCGGCGAGACTACCGAGCTTCGGTTCGTCGAACGCGCCGCCGCCACGACCCTGCTCGATCCCGTCCTGGTGCTCGATCCCACCGACGTCGGCGTCCAATACGTGCTGATGCCGCTACGGGCCTGACCGGCGCGCCGGCCTCCGACGGCATGCGTTCGCGGTTGGAGAGGATCAGCCTCTCGGACTTTCGCTCCTATCGCCAGGCCAGTCTGACCCCCGGCGGCCGCTCCTGTTTTCTGTTTGGGCCCAACGGGGCCGGCAAAACCAATCTCCTGGAGGCGATAAGCCTGTTTTCGCCTGGCCGGGGTCTGCGCGCGGCGTCGGCGACCGAGGTGGGACGGCGGGTTGCCGAAGACGCAGAAGGGGCGGCCTGGGCCGTGGTCCTCGACGTCTGCGCCCTAGGTGAGCCGGTGCGCCTGGGAGTCGGAATCGACAGGCCCGGAGCCAGCCGTCGCCTGGCGCGCCGGGACGGCGAGAGCATCGCGGTCTCGGGCCTGAGCGAATATGTGCGGCCGCTATGGCTGACGCCGGCCCACGATCGCCTGTTCCTTGGCCCAGCCGCCGATCGCCGCCGCTTTCTCGACCGGCTTGTGTTCGCCGCCAGTCCTGGCCACGCCGCCAGCGTCGCGAGCTATGAGCACGCCGTGCGCGAACGCCTGCGTTTGCTCACCTCGGGCGCCGCCGAACCCGCGTGGCTGGACGCCCTTGAAGCCCGCGCCGCCGCCGCCGGAGCGGCGATGATCGTGGCGCGCACCTTGGCCGCCGCCGCCCTGGTCGAGGAAATAGCCGCGCGCGCCGACGCCCCCTTTCCCGCCGCCGGCCTGTCGCTATCCGGCGAATGGGTTGGCGACGATGAGGCTGCCCTGGAGCCACGACTGACCCAGGCCATGGCCGAATCGCGCCGCCGCGACGCGGCCGCCGGTCGCACGCTCACCGGCCCGCACCGCACCGATCTGGCCGTGGTTATGGGGCCGGGCGGCCGTCCGGCCGGCGACTGCTCGACTGGCGAACAGAAGGCGATGATCCTCAATCTGGTCTTGGCCCAGGCGGCGCGGCTTTCGCGTGCCAAAGACGCACCGAATCCTATACTATTGCTCGATGAGGTTGCCGCCCACCTGGACGCTGCGAGGCGGGCGGCCCTGTTCGACGAGCTCGAGGCCCTGGGGCTGCAAGCCTTTCTGACCGGGACCGATGAAGCCCTGTTCGAGACCCTCAAGGGCCGCGCCCTTGCGGTCCGGGTCGAAGACTCGCAACTGATTCCGATGGAAGCCTGAATGACCGACGAACCGAACGATGAACCTACCGGCGAATACGGGGCCGATTCCATCAAGGTCCTCAAGGGCTTGGAGGCAGTGCGCAAGCGTCCCGGCATGTACATCGGGGACACGGACGACGGCTCGGGCCTGCATCACATGGTCTATGAAGTGGTCGACAACGCCATCGACGAGGCTTTGGCCGGCTACGCCAGCCACGTCAGCGTCACCTTGAACGCTGACGGCTCCTGCACCGTCACCGACGACGGGCGGGGCATCCCCACGGACATCCACGAAGGCGAAGGCGTGTCGGCAGCCGAGGTCATCATGACCCAGCTGCATGCCGGCGGAAAATTCGACCAGAATTCGTACAAGGTTTCCGGCGGCCTGCACGGCGTCGGCGTTTCGGTGGTCAACGCCCTGTCTGAATGGCTGAAGCTGAAGATCTGGCGCGGCGGCATGAGTCATGAAATGCGTTTCCAGGGCGGCGATACGGTCTTGCCCCTGGCGGTGACTGGCGTCGCCCCGAAGCGCGACGACGGCGAATTTCTCACTGGCACCGAGGTGACGTTCCTGCCGTCGCTGGCGACCTTCGCGCATATCGACTTCGACCGCCGCACGCTTGAGCACCGACTGCGCGAATTGGCCTTTCTCAACTCAGGCCTGGTCATTGTCCTGCGCGATCTGCGCGACGCCGAGCCATTCGAGGAGACCCTTCACTACGCCGGCGGGGTCGAGGCCTTTGTCCGCCACCTCGACAAGGCCAAGACGCCGTTGCTCAAGACCCCGATCGTCATTCGCGGCCGGCGCGACAAGGTCGAGATCGACCTCTCCTTGTGGTGGAACGACGGCTACCACGAGACCATGCTGTGCTTCACGAACAACATCCCTCAGCGCGATGGAGGCACCCACCTTTCGGCCTTTCGCGGCGCCTTGACGCGAGTGATTACCGGCTACGCCGAAACGTCCGGCGCGGCGCGGCGCGAGAAGGTGCAAGTCGGCGGCGAGGACGCGCGCGAGGGCCTGACCTGCGTCATGTCGATCAAGGTGCCGGATCCGAAGTTCAGCTCCCAGACCAAGGATAAGCTGGTTTCGTCCGAAGTACGTCCGGTGGTCGAGGGCCTGGTCGGGGAAGGGCTCGGCCAATGGTTCGAGGAACATCCCGCCGAGGCGCGCCTGATCGTGCAGAAAATCGCCGAAGCGGCGGCCGCTCGCGAGGCGGCGCGCAAGGCGCGCGAGCTCACCCGCCGCAAATCGGCCCTGGAGATCTCGTCGCTGCCCGGCAAGCTCGCCGACTGCCAGGAGCGCGATCCGGCCAAGTCGGAACTGTTCCTGGTCGAAGGCGATTCGGCCGGCGGGTCAGCCAAGCAGGCCCGCAACCGCGAGAATCAGGCGGTCCTGCCGCTGCGCGGCAAGATCCTCAATGTCGAAAGGGCCCGCTTTGACAAGATGCTGGGCTCCGAGCAGATCGGCACCCTGATCACCGCGCTCGGCGCCGGCATCGGCCGAGAGGACTTTGACGTCGAGAAGATTCGCTACCACCGCATTGTGGTGATGACCGACGCCGACGTCGATGGCGCCCACATTCGCACCCTGCTGCTGACCTTTTTCTACCGCCAGATGCCAGCAGTGATCGAACGCGGGTACCTCTATATCGCCCAGCCGCCGCTCTATAGGGCGAGCAAGGGCAAGAGCTCGCGGTATCTCAAGGACGATGCGGAGATGGAGTCATTCCTGGTCGAGGAGGGTCTCGATGGCGCCCACCTCGATCTTTCCAGCGGCGAACGGGTGGCTGGCCGCGATCTCGCCTCCCTGGTTCAGACCGCGCGCCAGGCCAAAGCCAATATCGAACGCTTGGCGGCGCGGGCGCCGGCCTTCGCCGTCGAGCAGGCGGCCCTGGCCGGACTGTTCGGCGATTCCAACGACGTCATCGAGGCGGCCCGCCGTCTCGATCTCTATGCCGAGGAAGGCGATGGCGCCTGGAGTGGTGAGCCAGCTCAGGGCGGCGGCTATCGCTTTCAGCGCATCAGGCGCGGGGTCACCGAACATATCGTCCTCGACGGTCCGACCATCCACTCGGCCGACGCACGGCGCCTGGCCGACCGGGCCGCCAAGCTTTCTGAGACATTCTCCGGCGCGGCGACGTTTTGGCGGCGCGAACGCAGCCAGCCGGTGCGCGGGCCGCTCGATCTTGCGGCGGCGGTGTTCGAGGCTGGCAGGCGTGGTCTCACGGTCCAGCGCTACAAGGGTCTTGGCGAAATGAATCCCGATCAGCTCTGGGAAACCACGCTCGACCACAACGCCCGCACCCTGCTTCAGGTCAAGGTCGAGCACGCCGACGACGCCGACGACATGTTCACCCGCCTGATGGGCGATCTCGTGGAGCCGCGGCGTGAATTCATCCAGGAAAACGCCCTCGACGCCGCTGTCGATGTCTAGAGCTTGGTGCGTTTGCACGGAACAGATGGAAACGTTGAATCAAGCTCTAGAAAGTTGGATTCTAGAGCAAATCATCCCCGTTTGGACGACGCGTCGAAACGGGGTTTGCTCTAGGAATTAAGCCTTCCTTAAGCCGCACTCGCGCGCTTAGGGCTGATTGGCAAACAGCGACCGGCGGGGCGCAAGGACGAGCGGATGGCCACTCCCGGATCGCCAAGGCCGCGCCGCACGCTTTTCGGCGCGGTCCTCTACTGGTCGATGGTCCTAGGCGTATGGGCGATGATTTTCATCGCCGGCTTTCTGGTGGTCTTCGCGCGCGACCTGCCGGACACTTCCAAGCTTTACGACGTTCATCGCCAGCCCTCGATCACCTATCTCGATCGATCCGGCTCGGTGATCGCGGTGCGCGGCAGCCAGTATTCGCCCCCGGCCGATATCGACGCCTTGCCTGCCTTCGTACCGGCCGCCTTTGTCGCCATCGAGGATCGGCAGTTCTACCACCACTTCGGCTTCAACCCGTGGGGCATGTTCCGCTCCGAGGTCTATAATCTCACCCATCCGCACGGAGCCCTGCGCGGCGGTTCGACGATCACCCAGCAGCTGGCCCGCAATCTTTTCCTGACCCCGGCCCAGACCTATCGCCGCAAGGTGCAAGAGCTGATTCTGGCGGTCTGGCTGGAGATGCACTTCTCAAAGAAGCAGATCCTGGCCCTGTATCTCAACCGAGTGAACTTCGGCGGCGGCGCCTATGGCATCGAGGCCGCCTCGCAACGCTATTTCAACAAGCCGGCCTCGCAGCTCACGCTTGGCGAAGCGGCGTTGCTGGCCGCAACCATGAAGGGGCCGTCCCGCTACAATCCGGCCGCCAATAGCGAGCGCGCCGCCCATCGCGCCACCGTGGTGCTCAACGCCATGGTCAGTCTGGGCGCCATCACGCCCGAGCAGCGCGACGCCGCCTTCGCCCAGCCGGTGCGCGTGTCGGCCACCCTGGCCGATCAGCGCGGCCAATACTTCGTCGACATGCTCGACACCAAGGTTCGGAGCCTCGTTGGCGAGCCCACCGAGGACCTGGTGGTTGAGACCACGCTCGACCTGCCGATTCAGTCGTCCGCCGAGCAGTCGGTGCGTGCCGGTGTCGCCGCCCACGCCGCCGAGGGCGTCGCCCAAGGGGCGCTGATCGCCGTCGATGGCCAAGGCCGCATCCGCGCCTATGTTGGCGGGACCGACTATAGCCAAAGTCAGTTCGACCGCGTCGCTGAGGCCCGCCGTCAGTCTGGTTCGTCGTGGAAACCGTTCGTCTACCTCGCCGCGATGGAGGCCGGCCACACGCCGGCCGAGCCGGTGGTCGACGCCCCAATCACCATCAACGGCTGGAGTCCGCGCAACTACACCGGCCGCTACCTTGGCCAGATCACCCTCGAGACAGCGCTGGCGCAATCGATCAATACCGTCGCCGCTCGCCTCGCCAACGAGGTCAGCACACAACGGGTCGCCGAGGCGGCCCAGCGATTGGGTATCGGCAGCCCGATCCAGACCAATCCGTCCATGGCCCTGGGGGCCGTCGATGTCAGCCCGATGGAAATGGTTGAAGCCTATGACGCTTTCGCCAACGGCGGCTTTCGCGTCGCTCCGTATGGGATCGAGCGTATCCGCACCGCCGCCGGGCGGGTGCTGTACCAGCATGGGCCGGCCGCCGGCGACAAGCAGGAGGTGATCGGCCAGCCCGCCCTGTCCGAGATGGACCAGATGCTGCGCCGGGTGATCGCCGGCGGCACCGGAACCCGCGCCGCCATTCCAGGCTACGATCTGGCCGGCAAGACGGGCACCACCAGCGACTACAAGGATGCCTGGTTCATCGGCTTTACTGGCGGGTTCACCGCCGCCGTCTGGGTCGGCCGCGACGACGCGACGCCGATGCGCAAGGTGACCGGCGGTGGCGCTCCGGCGCAGATCTGGCGCAGCTTCATGGTCGCCGCCTTGCCGCGCTTGCAGGTTCAGGCGATTCCCGGCGGGACGCCGCTGCCACCGACCGCCGACGATCCGATCGGCCAGGCGCTGGCGGGCATGAATCTGCCGGACGCCGAGGCGCCCAACGGCAAGGCCGACCCGGAGCTGAACTACCCGCCGCCGATGGCCCCGGATCAGATGCCCGATACGCCGCCAAGCCAAGGACCGCCGGAGCAGCCTGATACCCCGCCTCCGGACTGATTATGGGGTTTGGCGCCTGGCCAGGCTGGCGAAGAAATAGCGGATATCGAAACGCCCGGTCGCCAGCGCTCCCGACTTGAAGGCGGGAACCGCGACCCAAAGTTCAAAGCTGGTCACCGCCAACATCAACAGAGCCGTGGCCGCTATCTCCCACAGCGGCGGATCGCTGGCCGCCCGCGCCGCCATCATGAACGGTGTAAACAGCGGGATCCACGTGAGCGTCTTGAGTAACGGTGCGTCGGGGTGGGACAGAGCCTGGCTCATGAACAGTGGCGGCACGCTCATGACGATCATCATGGGCCCGAGCAGCGTCTGGGCCTCGCGCGAGGTTTCGCAAAACGCCCCGATCGTCACATAGAGGGTGGCGAACATCATGTAGCCGCCGAGGAAATACAGGGCGAAATAGGCGATCCGGCCGTGCGTCAGGAATACCTGCGCCACCTCTCCCGCCAAGGGCGGCGAGCGCACCATGATCACCACGCCAGCGATCGACATCCAGAAGGCTAGAATGGTGCCCGTGACGCAGGCGACGCCCAAGATCTTGCCGCCCATGATTTCCGGCACCGACGCCGACGACAACAGCACCTCGATGATCCGGCTGGTCTTTTCCTCCATCACCGAATTGAGCAGCATGCCGGCCCCGGTTAGCACCACCATCCACAGCAGCATGCCCATGGCCAGGCCCGCGAAGCCCGGCAGGCGGTCCTTGAGCGACACCTTTCCAGACGCCGCCTTGGGTGAATACAGTGACACCACCGGATTCAAAGTATCGATCCTGGCCAGGGTGTTTGCATCGACGCCGAGGGCTTTGAGGCGCTGTTGACGCAGGGCGTTGGCGACCGCATTGCCGGCCGCCTGTTCCAGGCCTCCGGCGGCGACGTTGCGGCTCCAGACGTCCACGGCGACGGTGTCGTGGTCCGGCCGCACCAGGACGACGGCGTCGAGGCGCCCCGGTCCTGGCGAGCGACCCGAAAGCAACGGCTTCAGCCGAGCCTCGGCCGCCTGGGGGCTGGCGAAGGGCGCGCCTGGAGCCGCGGTCACCACCGCCTGGGGCTTTCCCCCCTCGCCTGGACCGGCCAGGGCCCGAATTACCGCGGACCCCAGGCCGGCGTTTGTGAAATCGAGCACCGCGACGCGCGGCGTCGGCGCTGAACGCTGCATCGCCATCGGGGCGAAGACGATGGTCGACAAGCCAACCGGCAGCAGCAGCAGCGACAGCCAGAAACCGGGGGTACGCACATAGGCGAGGTATTCGCGCCGGGCGATGCGTAGCAGGCGGATCATGACTCGGCCCTTCCTTCTCCCGTCAGCACCAGAAAGGCATCATGCAAATGCGGCTCGCGCAGCTCGAAACGGCGTACGTCAAGGCCCTTGGCGAAGGCTTCGCGCAGGGCGTCCTGGGCCGGCGCGCCGGGGGCCAGGGCGGCGCTGACGCGGATCTGCTCGCCGTCGATGTCTTCGCTGGTCATGGATGTGAGTCCCGGCAGATCGGCCAGGGCCTCCGGCGCGAAACAACCCTCCAGCAGCAGGGTGCGCGGGGCGGCGCTCCTGGCCGCTTCGACGCTGCCGTCGAAGACCTTGCGACCGTTGGCCAGCAGGACGACCTGATCGCAAAGCCGCTCGGCGTGCTGCATGACGTGGGTGGAGAATATGACCGTCGCGCCACGCGCTGCGATGCCGCGCACCAGGTTCTCAAGGGCCTGCTGATTGGCCGGATCGAGACCCGAGAAGGGTTCATCCAAAATCACCAATTCGGGATCGTGGACCAGGGTCGAGAGGATTTGCACCTTCTGGGCCATGCCCTTGCTCAGCGACCGGATCGGCTTATCCATCACCGCGCCAAGGCCGTTATCGGTCAGCAGGCGGCGCGCCCGGCGACGACCCTCGGCGGTTGGCAAGCCTTTGAGGCTGGCGAGGAAGCCGATGGCCGTCACCGGACTCATGCGCCGATACAGGCCCCGCTCTTCCGGCAAGAAGCCGATCCGATTGCGCACCTCCGCCGGATCATCGGCGCCCAGCACCCGAACACGGCCGGCGCTTGGGCCCACGAGACCCAGGATCATCCGCACCGTGGTCGTCTTGCCAGCCCCATTGGGGCCTAGAAAGCCGAGGATTTTTCCTGGAGCGACCTGAAAGCTGAGATCATCCACGGCCACGAAAGCGCCGTAGCGCTTGGTCACTCCCTCGACACTTAGGGCCGCGTCCATGGATCCCCCGAATCGCTGCGCCCGAGGCTATACGTGATCGCGACCAAAGGCGTGCAGGGCCGGCCCGTTGCAACGCAGATAGTTACGATGCGGCGCCGGATCGCCGATCAGGCCTTTGACCAGCGCCCAGAATCGCGGGCCATGATTGCCTTCCAGGAGGTGCGCGCACTCATGGGCGGCGACATAGTCGGCCACTTCTGGAGGCGCGAGCGCCAGTCGCCAGGAAAGACGGATCTTGGGCCGCCCACCCATCGTTGCGCGCGAGCACGAGCCCCAGCGGCTGCGGGTGTCGGTGACAGCTACGGTTGGGGTGGCGACCGCAAGTTGGGCGCAGTGCGCGGCCACGCGTGTGGCGAACCAGGTCAGCGCCGCGGCGCGCAAGGCGCGCTGCACGAGCTGCGGGTCCACGGCGTCGTCGCCGCAGCCCAGCAGCACTCCCGACTCGAACCGCGGACGGCGGCCGCCGAGCTCAAGCCGCCACGTCTCTCCGAACACCGACAGGGTCCCCTCGCCAGCCAGGGGTGGCGTCTGGCGCCGCGCCGCCAGCCGTCGCGCCAGCCAGGCGCGGTGGGCGCCGGCGAAACGCACGGCGTCCTTCAGGGAACGAACGCTCGGCGCGGTCGCCACAGCTTCGCCGGTTCGCGGGTCAATGCGCAGCGACAGTCGTCGAGCCCGCGGATTGACCTTCAGCCGGATCGGCAAGCCGTCGAGATCCACACTCTGGCCATCGATCAACCTGGCCCCGAACAGGCCCACGCCGGCTAAAGCTCGGCTTCGTTGACGGCGATGAAGGCCTCGATCCTGGGATAGATCTCGTCGACGAACCGTCGGCCGTTGAAGACGCCGTAATGACCGACCCCCGGCTGGACCAGGAGTTCGCGCCGCGCTTCCGGCAGATTGACGCACAGATCGTGAGCGGCCTGGGTCTGGCC
>DATBOH010000005.1:0-12861 GCA_036553915.1 Caulobacteraceae bacterium
CAGTATGAGCCTGACTGAAGCGCCGGCGCGCCCGGCCGCGCATGACATTGACCGCACCGCCATCGACACCATCCGCACCCTGGCCATCGACGCGGTCGAAAAGGCCGACAGCGGCCATGCTGGTGCGCCGATGGCCATGGCCCCGGTCGGCTACACCCTCTGGCAGCGGTTCCTGCGCTACGATCCGGACGATCCGTCCTTTCCCAACCGCGACCGCTTCGTCCTCTCGGCTGGCCACGGGTCGATGCTGCTCTACGCGCTCATCCATCTGGCCGGCGTCAAGGCGACGGATGGGGCCGCCAAGCCGCTCGATCGGCCTTCGATCACCCTTGAGGACATCAAGAATTTTCGGCAGCTCGGCTCGCCCACGGCCGGCCATCCCGAATACGGCCATGCGGCCGGGATCGAGACCACCACCGGTCCGCTCGGCCAAGGGGCTGGCAATAGCGTCGGCATGGCCATGGCCAGCCGCTGGCTGGCGGCGCGCTACGGCGAGGGATTGTTCGACTTCAACGTCTATGCCCTGTGCAGCGACGGCGACATGATGGAGGGCGTCTCCAGCGAGGCGGCGTCCCTCGCCGGCCACCTGCGGTTGTCCAACCTGTGCTGGCTGTGGGACGACAATACCGTCACCATTGAGGGCCACACCGAGCTGGCCTTTGACGAGGACGTCGCCGAGCGGTTCCGCGGCTATGGCTGGTCGACCCTGGTGGTCGACGACGCCAACGACTGCGAGGCCCTGGCGCGGGCCTTCGAGACCTTTGCGATCACCAACGATCGCCCGACCTTGATCGTGGTCAAGAGCGTCATTGGCTATGGCTCGCCGCACAAACAGGGCACGTCCAAGGCCCACAGCGACGCCCTCGGCGCAGAAGAGGTGAGGCTGACGAAGGAGGCCTATGGCTGGCCGCCGGAGGCGCAGTTTCTGGTCCCCGATGGCGTTCACCAGGCGCTGGGCGAACCGATGCGGGCGCGCGCCAAGACACTCAGGGCGGCCTGGGAGGCGGCGCGGGCGACGTTGAAACGGGACAAGCCCGAACTGGACGCCGAACTGGGCCTGATGGCGGCCCGGCATTTGCCGGCGGACTGGGACAAGCACCTGCCGCGGTTCGATGCCGACGCCAAGGGCCTGGCCACCCGCGAAGCCTCTGGCAAGGCGCTCAACGCCATCGCCAAGGCGGTTCCGTGGATGATCGGCGGAGCGGCCGACCTGGCCCCCTCGACCAAGACCCTGATCGATGGGGCCGACTCGCTGGAGGCCTTCTCCCCAGGCGGGCGCAACCTGCACTTCGGGATTCGGGAACACGCCATGGGAGCGATCGCCAACGGCCTGGCGCTCAGCGGCCTGCGCCCGTTCGTCGCCACCTTCCTGATCTTCAGCGACTATATGCGTCCGCCCACCCGCCTCGCGGCGCTGATGCGTCAGCCAGTCGTCTATGTGTTCACTCACGATTCGATCGGCCTGGGCCAGGACGGCCCCACCCATCAGCCGATCGAGCAGCTCGCCGCCCTGCGCGCCATTCCGGGGTTTTGCGTCATCCGTCCGTGCGACGCCAATGAAACGGTGGAGGCCTGGCGCGTGGCCGCAGAGCGCGCCGATGGCCCCACAGCGCTGATCCTCTCGCGTCAGGCGGTTCCGACTCTTGACCGCAGCCGTTACGCATCGGCCGAGGGTTTGCGGCGCGGCGGCTATGTGCTGGCCGGAGAGGGCGAGCCGACGCCGGATGTCATCCTCATCGCCACCGGGGCCGAGATCGGCCTGTGCGTTGCGGCGGCCGAAACCCTCGAGGGCGAGGGAATCAAGACCCGCGTCGTTTCATTGCCAAGCTTCGACCTGTTCGAAGCCCAGGACCTCGGTTATCGACATTCGGTCCTGCCGCCGGCGGTCAAGGCCCGGGTCGCCGTCGAGGCGGCCGCCGCGCTCGGATGGGATCGCTACGCCGGCCCGGAGGGAGAGATCATCGCCATGCGCAGTTTCGGCTCGTCGGCGCCGGCCAAGGATTTGATGCAGCACTTCGGCTTTACCGCCGAGGCGGTGGTCGCCGCCGCCCGCCGTCAATGCCACCGCCAATGAGCCAGCCGCTGCGCGATCTGGGAGCGGCGGGACAGGCCCTGTGGCTCGACTATCTGCATCGGCGCATTCTCGACGATGGGGAGTTGGCGGCAATGATCGCCGAGGATGGGCTCAAGGGCCTGACCTCCAATCCCTCGATCTTCGAACAGGCGATCGGCGGCGGCGACGCCTATGACGGGGCCTTGGCCGAGGTTCTGGACCAGGGCGACCGCGAACCGATGGCGCTCTATGAACGGCTGGCGATCGCCGACATTCAAAAGGCGGCCGACATTTTCCGCCCGACCTGGGAGGCGCTTCACGGCCGCGACGGCTATGTCAGCCTCGAGGTCTCGCCCTATCTGGCCATGGATACGCAGGCAACCGTGAACGAGGCGCGCCGCCTCTGGCGCGAGGTCGGCCGGCCCAATCTGATGATCAAGGTCCCGGGGACCAAGCCAGGCGTTCCGGCCATCCGAACGCTCATCGGCGAAGGCGTCAATGTCAATGTCACCCTGCTGTTCGGCCTTGCAGCCTATGAGGCGGTGGCCGAGGCCCATATCGCCGGCCTTGAGGCCTTCAAGGCGAGCGGCGGCGACGTCTCGAAGGTGCATGGGGTGGCGAGCTTCTTCGTCAGCCGCATCGACACCGCCATCGACGCCAGGATCGACGCCAGGCCGGCGGACGATCCGGCCCGCGCTTTGCGCGGCAAGGTGGCGATCGCCAACGCCAAGCTCGCCTATCAGAACTATCTGCAGCGCATCGCCTCGCCGCGCTGGCGCGCCTTGGCCGAAGCCGGCGCCGCCCCGCAACGGCTGCTGTGGGCTTCGACCGGAACCAAGGATCCGGCCTATTCCGACGTGCTCTATGTCGAAAACCTGATCGGTCCGGACACAGTCGACACGGCGCCGCCCAAGACGATCGCGGCCTTCAAGGCGCACGGCAAGGTGACCGCCAGCCTCACCGACGATGTCGACGCCGCCCGCGGGGTGCTGGCCCAGGCGCAGTCGCTTGGGCTCGACCTCGACGGCGTCACCGCCGAATTGGTGACCGACGGCGTGAAGAAGTTCGCCGACGCCTTTGACGAACTCCTGGCGGCCGTGGCCGGCAAGCGCGCCAAGCTGCTGGGCGAGGCTCTCAACAGCCAGGCGATCAGGCTGTCCGATCCCATAGAGGCGGCTTACGCGGCCGGGTTGAAGACCGCCGCCAGCGAAGGCTGGAACCGGCGGCTGTGGGCCATGGACGCCAGCCTGTGGACCGGCAAGGACGAGAATCTGTGGCTTGGCTGGCTCGCCGCCGCCAGCGGCGGCGCGGTCAGCGTCGATGAGCTTGAGGCCCTGAGCGCTCGCGTCAGCGCCGAAGGCTACGGCCACGCCCTGCTGCTGGGGATGGGCGGCTCGAGCCTCGGTCCCCAGGTAATCTCCGAGGTGTGCGGGGCCGCCCCCGGGCACCCGAAGCTGCTGGTGCTGGATTCCACGGACCCGGCCCAGATCGCCCGCATTGAGAGCCAGATCGATCCGGCCAACACCCTGTTCATCGTCTCCAGCAAATCAGGCTCGACCCTGGAGCCGAACATCCTGCACCGCTATTTCTTCGCCAAGGCCGAAGCGGCGCTCGGCAAGGGCGCGGCCGGGGCGCGGTTCATCGCCGTGACCGATCCCGGCTCGGATCTGGAAAAGACCGCCCGCGCCGAGCGCTTCGCCCAGGTGCTGCGCGGCGATCCGCAGATCGGCGGCCGCTATTCGGTGCTGTCGAATTTCGGTATGGCGGCCGCGGCGGTGCTGGGTCTGGACCTTCGGGCCCTGTTGGCCAGCGCCGAACGGATGGCGCGGTCGTGCGCCGCCAGCGCGCCGCCAGCCGCTAACCCCGGAATGCAGCTCGGCCTGGCGCTCGGCGCGGCCGCCAAGGCTGGACGCGACAAGGTCACGTTCCTGGCCAGCCCCGGTTGCGCGCCGCTCGGCGCCTGGCTCGAACAACTGTTGGCCGAATCGACCGGCAAACAAGGGCGAGGCCTGATCCCCGTCGATGGCGAGCCGGCCGGACGGGCGGACGTCTATGGCCCCGATCGGGTGTTCGTGTTCCTGACCGCCGCGGGAGAAAATGGCGACGCCAAGTTGGCCGATAGCCTGGCCGCCGCCGGCCATCCGGTTATCGAGATCGGGGTTGGCGACGACTTCGGCATCGCCCAGGAGTTCGTCCGCTGGGAGGTGGCCACCGCCATCGCCGGAGCGGTGATCGGCATCGATCCGTTCGATCAGCCCGACGTCGAGGCCAGCAAGGTCAAGGCGCGGGACCTTACCAAGGCTTATGAAAACGGCGCGCCGCCGCCCACGCCCCGTCCGACCGCCGCCGCCGACGGACTGACGGTCTACGCCAACGGCATGACCGCCGCGACGCCCGAGGCGGTGCTCAAGGCGCATCTGGGCCAAGCCAGAGCGGGCGACTACATCGGCCTGCTTTCCTGGACGGATCGCAATCCCGATCATGAAGCGGCGGTGACCGCTATCCGAAGCAAGATCCGTGATCGGACGAAGGCGGCGACGGTGGTCGGCTTCGGGCCGCGATTCCTGCATTCCACCGGCCAGGCCTATAAGGGTGGCCCCAACACTGGCGTCTTCGTCCAGATTACCGCGACGCCATCGCCCGACCTCGCCATCCCGGATCGTCGGCTGAGCTTCGGCCAGGTCGAACAGGCCCAGGCGCTCGGCGATCTCGCGGTGCTGGAGGAGCGCGGTCGGCGGGTGGTGCGCGTCGACCTTGGGCATGACATCGATGGGGGCCTTGAACGCCTGGCGCGGCTCATCGACCGCGCCTTGCCTGACCACTGACGGAGACTTCCATGCAACTCGGCGTCGTCGGCTTGGGACGAATGGGATCGAATATCGTCCGACGGCTGATGAAGTCCGGACACCGATGCGTGGTCTGGGACCGCGACCCCAAACCCGGTGACGCCCTGGCCAAGGACGGAGCGCTTGCCGCCAGTGGCCTCGAGAACCTGGTGGAAAAACTCACGGCTCCGCGCGCCGTGTGGGTGATGCTGCCGGCTGGGGCGGCGACCGATGAGGCGATCAGCACCCTCGGCAAGCTGCTGTCGGACGGCGATACGGTCATCGACGGCGGCAACACCTTTTATCGCGACGACATCCGCCGCGCCGCCGCGCTCAGTCAAAAGCGGATCGACTACCTCGACGTCGGCACCTCCGGCGGTGTCTGGGGCCTGGAGCGCGGCTATTGCCTGATGATCGGCGGTGACGACGCGGCGGTCAGGCGCCTCGATCCGATCTTCGCCGCCCTGGCCCCGGGCCTCGGCGACATCCCGCGGACCAAGCGGCCGGCTAGCGCCGATCCGCGGGTCGAGCACGGCTACCTGCACGCCGGACCGGTCGGGTCGGGGCATTTCGTCAAGATGGTCCACAATGGCATCGAATATGGGCTGATGCAGGCCTACGCCGAAGGTCTGGATATCTTGAAGGGCAAGGGCGGCGAAGCCTTGCAGACCGCTGATCGCTACGACCTCAATCTCGCCGACATCGCCGAGGTCTGGCGCCGCGGTAGCGTCATCTCCTCCTGGCTTCTCGACCTCTCGGCCCAGGCCCTGGCGGACCACCCCGATCTGGCGGAGTTCACCGGCGTCGTCGCTGACAGCGGCGAGGGGCGATGGACGGTCGAGGCGGCGATCGAGGAGGCGGTTCCGGCCGAGGTGCTGACCGCGTCGCTGTACGCGCGCTTCCGCTCGCGCGAGGACCACACCTTCGGCGAGAAGCTGCTGTCGGCCATGCGCCACGGCTTCGGCGGCCACGTCGAGGAAAAGCCGTGACCAGCGCCCCGGCGCCGGACTGCACCCTGGTGATCTTCGGGGCGCGCGGCGATCTGGCCAAACGGCTGCTGGTTCCGGCGCTGTACAATCTGGCGACGGCCAAGCGCCTCGGCGGCGATTTCAAGATCATCGGCTTCGATCATGGCCAAGGCGACGATGCCGGCTTGCGCAAGGAGCTGGGAGATTTTCTGCACCAGCTCGCCAGCGACAAGAACAGCGAGTTCGGGGCCGCGAAGATCGACGCCAAGACCTGGGCGTGGCTGGCCGAGCGGATCACCTATCAGGTCGGCGACTTCGAAAAACCGGCCGACTATGCGCGCCTCGCCAAGAGCCTTGGCGGCGAACGCAGCGCCATTTTCTATCTCGCGGCGGCGCCGCGATTCTTCGGCGAGATCGTCGATCAGCTTGGCAAGGCGGGGCTCGCCCAGGCGCCCAAGGGCGGCTTTCGGCGGGTGGTGATCGAGAAGCCGTTCGGCGACGACCTCGCCACCGCCCGGTCCCTCAACCGCCGCATTCTCAAGACCCTGGACGAAACGCAGATCTTTCGCATCGACCACTTTCTCGGCAAGGAGACGGTGCGCAACATCATGGCGACGCGGTTCGCCAATGGCGTCTTCGAGCCGATGTGGAATCGCCGGCATATCGACTGGGTCGAGATCACCGCCGCCGAAACCGTCGGGGTCGAAGAGCGGGGCGGGTACTACGACAAGGCCGGAGCCCTGCGTGACATGGTCCCCAACCACCTTTTCCAGGTGCTGGGGATGGTGGCCATGGAGCCGCCCAATTCCTTCGCCGCCGATGCGGTGCGGGCCGAAAAGAGCCGCGCCATCGAGGCCATTCGGCATCTGACCACCGCCCAGGCGGCCAAGGCGCAGGCGCGCGGGCAATACCGGGCTGGAACCGTGCTCGGCCAGAAGCTGCCCGCCTATCGGGCCTCCCCCGGGGTCGACCCGGACAGCCGTACCGAGACCTACATCGCCCTGCGCCTGGAGCTCGACAATTGGCGCTGGGCCGGCGTGCCGTTCTATCTGCGTACCGGCAAGGCCCTGAAGGCGCGCCAGACCCAGGTGGCGATTCGCTTCAAAGCGGCGCCGCAGACCCTGTTCCAGGCCGCCAAGCGCGGCGCCTCGACGCCCAACAGCCTGATCCTGCGCATTCAACCCGATGAAGGTCTGAGCCTGTTGTTCGAGGCCAAACGGCCGGGACCCGAGGAGCTCGCCCTGGCCGAGGTCAGTATGGATTTTCACTATGCCGACTATTTCGGCCACGCCCCGGCGACCGGTTATGAGACGCTGCTCTTTGACTGCATGAGCGGCGACCAGACGCTGTTCAAGAATGGCGAGGAGATCGAATATGCCTGGTCCGCGGTGATGCCATTCCTGCATGCGGCCGAGGAGGCCGCTCCAGAGCCCTATGAGGCTGGCGGCGAGGGGCCGGCGTCGGCCAGGCGTCTGATGGCCCGGGACGGCCGCGCCTGGAGACCGCTGCCGTCATGACCGCGCCGGTGCTGGTGGTCATGGGCGTGGCCGGGGCCGGCAAATCGACGATCGGCAAGGCGCTGGCTGAGCGTCTCGGATGGCCATTCCTGGAGGGTGACAGCCTGCATCCACCGGCCAATGTCGCCAAGATGCACGCCGGCGAGCCGCTTACCGACGCCGATCGTTGGCCATGGCTGGAAGCGATCGGGGCCTGGATCGACGCCCATGGCGACAAGGACCAAGGCGCGGTGATCGCCTGCTCAGCCTTGAAGCGCGCCTATCGCGCGGTTCTGCGTCGAGGGCGACCTTTCGTCCGCATCGTCTATATCGCCGCTGACGAGACTCTGGTGGGCGAGCGCATGGAGCATCGCCAGGGTCACTATTTTCCGACCTCGCTGATCGCCAGCCAGTTCGAGACCCTTGAGCCGCCGGGCGCGGACGAAGCGCCGATCACCGTGGCCATGGGGCCGCCCACGGCGACCCTGGTCGACCAGATCGTGCAGCAACTTCAGGCCTAGTGGAACAATCTGCCATTCGCATCCCGCCGGACGTCGGCCGCCTTGCGAAGGTCAGATCAAAAGTTCCATTAGAAATACAAAACGTTGCTAGTGGTCTTTTCGATTCCAACATTTGCCCTGCGGCTTGTATCAGGCAAAACAAAATGTCGGACTCGGACCACTAGATGCCGGCGTACCACTCGTAGCCGCGATCTTCCCAGAAGCCGCCCTTGCCGCCGCCGATGCCGTCGAGGCGGTCGGTGACCTCGAGGCGCATCACATATTTGGCCTGTTTGTAGCCGAGCTGGCGCTCGACCCTGAGCCGCAGCGGCGCGCCGTGGGCTACCGGCAAGGCGCCGCCGTTCATGCCATAGGCGAGGATGGTCTGGGGATGGAAGGCGTCGAACAGGTCGATGCTTTCGTAATAGAGACCGCCGGGGCCGCGGCCGAGGTTGTCGGCGCAATGGAAGACCACGAACCGCGCTTCCGGCATGAGGCCGACGCGGCCAAGCACCACCGAGAGCGGCACGCCGGTCCAGCCGCCGATGGCGCTCCAGCCCTCGACGCAGTCATGGCGGGTGATCTGGGTGCGGGCCGGCAGGGCCTTCAGATCCGCGAGGCTGAAGGACGTCGGCGCGCGCACCAGGCCGTCGACAGCGAGCCGCCAACTGGCGAAATTATCGGCTAGCAGGGCCTGATAGGCGTCGGTGTCGGGACGCATCGAGCCGTTGGGCTTGAACACCGGCGAGATGTCGGCGGCGCGGAACTCGCGGGCCAGGGGCTGGGCGGAGAGCAGCAGCCGTTGGGCGTGCAAGGTCAGGCCCTGGCCACGCCCGACGATGCTCTCAAGGCGCGGCGAGGCGGCTATGCGATCACAGGCCGAAAGGCCAAGGCCGCCGACGCCCACGCCAAACAAGGCCCGGCGGGAGATCATCGGTGCTTCTCCGCCGGCACGACATAGCGGCCGGTGATCATCGAGCGGATCTCGTTCCAGACCCCGGCGAGCACCACCTCGACCAGGTGGACGATGACGAACAGCACGATCAGATTGGCGGTGATGAAGTGAATGGCGCGGGCCGACTGGCGGCCGCCGAACAGGCTGACGAGCCAGGGGACCGCCGCATCCACGCCAGGCGACATGGTGAGCCCGGTCAGCACCATCAGCGGCAGCAGGATGACGATCACCGCCAGATAGGCGAGCTTCTGCAGAACATTATAACGCCTGGCGGCCTCGCCGACCGGGTGGCGCAGCTTGAGGTGATCGACGACGCTGGTCCACAGGGCGCCGGGCGCCAGTTCGCGGCGCGCTGGCGCGATGTCCCGGCGCAGGTGTCCGGTGATCAGGCCGCTCAGATAGTAGATCGCCCCGTTGATGACGAAGACCCAGGCGAGGAAGAAGTGCCAGCGCCTGGCTGTGGCCAGATCGCGATGGCCGGGAAAGGTGACGGCGTCGGGAAACCCCTGCTGGTTCCAGGAGCCATCGGAAGCTTGCGACAGCCCCAGCACCCCGGTGGTGTCGAGGCTAAGCGCGCCGATCCGCAGCAAGCCGCGATCGCCAGAGGCCTTCATCTCCAACCAGGCAGGATCGAAATCGGCTCCAGCCGCTCCCCAATAGAGACGCGGATGGGCGTTGAAGATGTTGAGGCCGCTCATCAGCAGCAGGCTGATGGCCAGCACATTGATCCAATGGGTGAGGCGCACGACGAGGCCGTGGCGATAGATGCTGATGCGGGGGGGCGGTGCGGCCGGGCTCCCCGAGGCGGCAAGGACAGTCACGCCCGGGCCGCCGCCAGGATCGGGCCGCCATGCGCGGCCTGCACCAGGATGGCCTGATCGAGATCGGGCGCGGCGGCCGGCAGCGGCAGGGTGACGGGCGCGCCGCGCCAGACGCCCAGCCGGATCAGGGCTCGCACGACGTTGCGGTGCGGCAGGGTGCGGCCGCCATTTTCACCGCGTTTGATCGCCACCTGCACCACATGGGGATCGTAGCGCACCAACCAGATGTCAGCGCCCTCCCTTGGGGCGGGGCCGCGTCCGACCGTGACCTGTCCGCCGGTGGCCGCCAGCGCCGGACCGCCGGCCCCGCGATCGCCACGCGCCAGCAGGCCGTGAAACTCGGCCGGATCGGCGCCGACACCGTCGGCGCGACCATTGACGATGGTCTCGGGCGTGAACACGCTCGCCCGGCTCAATCGATGCGCATAGTCCCATTGGCGGGCTGTGAAACTCGGTTGGGCGAAGGTGTCCTTCCAGCCGAGCTGATCCCAATAGGTGACCCCGAAGCTGAGGGCGAGCACATCGGCTCTGCCGGCGACGGTCAGCAGATTGGCGTTAGCTGGCGGACAGGAAGAGCAGCCCTGGCTCTGGAACAGCTCCACCACCGTCGGATGGGCGCGGTCGCCGCCCGCCGCCGGTGAGACGGCGCCGAGCGCCAGGGCGATTGTCGAGGCTGTGCAAGCTGAGATCCGCATGGCCCAGTTTACGCCGGTCAAACCCGGGCGGTTACAGCGATCAAGCGCCCCTTCGCCCGCCCACAAATGACTCGCAACTGTCAAACGCCGGTCACCTTCGCTTGGCATGGGGAAGCGTCGATCCTTTCGATGCGTTGGAGTGCGGCCATGGTGAACCTGATCGTCGTCGAACCCTTTGCCCATGGTTGGGCTGTCAGTCAGGCGGCCGCCGACAATGCCCAGCTTTTCGCCAGTGGCGCCAGGGCCGAGGACGCGGCCAAATTCCTGGGGGCGCGGCTCGCCGAAGCCGGCCAGGCGACGGAGATCCGCGTCTATCTGCGCGACGGCGCGCTGGGCGGCCGGTTTCTCTGCCCGACGCCTTGAGGCGGCAGCCGCCTCAATCCTGGCTGTAGCCGAGATCGCGGTTGAGGGCGTCCAGTATGGCGGCGGCCGCCTCGGCGACCACGGCGCCCGGCGGAAAGATCAGCCGCGCCCCGGCCGCCTCGAGGGCGGCGAAGTCGGCCGAAGGAATGACCCCGCCGACGACGATCATGATGTCCGGCCGGCCGAGTTTCTCGAGTTCGGCCTTCAGTTGCGGGATCAGGGTCAGGTGTCCGGCGGCCAGGGAACTGGCGCCGACCACATGCACCTGGCGTTCGACCGCCTCGCGGGCGGTCTCGGCCGGGGTTGCGAACAGCGGCCCGACATCGACGGCGAAGCCGAGATCGTCGAAGCCGGTGGCGATGACCTTCTGGCCGCGATCGTGGCCATCCTGCCCCATCTTGGCGACCAGAATGGTCGCCGGCCGGCCCTCGGCTTCGGCGAAGGCGGCGGCCATGGCCTTGGCCCTGGCGACGGCGGCGTCGGAGCCGGCGGCGGCGGCATAGATCCCCTTGACCACCTCGGGGCGGGCCTGATGCCGGCCGAACGCTTTCTCCAGCGCCAGGCTGATCTCGCCGACCGTGGCCTTGGCCCTGGCGGCGGCGACGCTGAGGTCGAGCAGATTGGCGCTGGCCCGCGCCCCGGCTTCAAGATCGGCCAGCCGGCGCTCGACCAAGTCTTGGTCGCGGTCGGCCCGCAGGGCCTTGAGCTTGGCGATCTGGCGCGCCAGCACGGCGTGATTGTCGACCGCCAGGATGGGAATGTCGTCTGCCGCCAAGCTCTTGAAGCGATTGACGCCGACGATCACCTGACGGCCTGAATCGATCGCCGCCTGGGTGCGGGCTGCCGCCTCTTCAATGCGGCGCTTGGGCAGGCCGGCGGCGATCGCGGCGGTCATCCCGCCCAGGCCCTCGACTTCATCGATATGGACCAGGGCGCGCTGGCTAAGATCGCCGGTCAGGCGCTCGAGGAACCAGCTGCCGCCCCAAGGATCGATGACGCGGCCTGCGCCACCCTCTTTCTGCAGGAAGAGTTGGGTGTTGCGGGCGATGCGGGCCGAGAAGTCGGTGGGCAGGGCCAGGGCTTCGTCGAGGGAGTTGGTGTGCAGACTCTGGGTCTGACCGGCGACCGCCGCCATCGCCTCCAGCGTGGTGCGGGCGACGTTATTGAAGATGTCCTGGGCGGCCAGCGACCAGCCGCTGGTCTGGGTATGGGCGCGCAGCGACAGGGAACGCGCATCCTTGGGATCGAAATGGCGGCGCATCAGCACGGCCCAGAGGAGCCGCGCGGCCCGCTGCTTGGCGATTTCCATGTAAAAGTTCATGCCGGCGTTCCAGAAGAACGACAGGCGCGGGGCGAAGGCGTCGACGCCCATGCCGGCGGCCAGGCCGGCGCGCACATAATCGAGGCCATCGGCCAGCGTGTAAGCCAGCTCCAGGTCGAGCGAGGCTCCGGCTTCCTGCATATGGTAGCCGCTGATCGAGATCGAATTGAAACGCGGCATTTCGCGGGCCGTATAGGCGATGATGTCGGAGATGATCCGCATCGAGGGGGCCGGCGGGTAGATGTAGGTGTTGCGGACCATGAACTCCTTGAGTACGTCGTTCTGGATCGTGCCCGAGAGCCTGGCGTGGTCGACGCCCTGTTCCTCGGCGGCGACGATGTAGAGCGCCATGATCGGCAGCACCGCCCCGTTCATGGTCATGGAGACGCTCATCCGATCGAGCGGAATGCCGTCGAACAGGGTCCGCATGTCGAGGATTGAATCGATCGCCACCCCGGCCATGCCGACATCGCCCTGGACGCGCGGATGATCCGAATCGTAGCCGCGGTGGGTGGCCAGATCGAAGGCCACCGACAGGCCCATCTGACCGGCCGCCAGGTTGCGGCGATAGAAGGCGTTGGATTCCTCGGCCGTGGAAAAGCCGGCGTATTGGCGGACCGTCCAGGGATTGGTCCGATACATGGTCGGATAGGGGCCGCGCAGATATGGCGCCAGGCCTGGCCAGCCGTCGACGAAATCCAGGCCCAGGGCGTCGTCCGGGCCATAGAGGCCGCGGAGGATGAGGCCCTCGGCGGTGGTGTGCTCGGCGACCGGGGTCGGCGCGTGCGCCGACTCGATGGCGAAGTCGGCTTTGGCGAAGTCCGGCAGGGCGCTCATGAGGCCAGCGCTTCGAGGCGAATCGGG
>DATBOH010000015.1:0-8106 GCA_036553915.1 Caulobacteraceae bacterium
TTGCGCCAGGTTGAACTCTTGCCGGACCGCCGGGCTCAGCGGCGCCAGGTTCATGCCCAGAATGGCGGCCCCGGGCGCGGCGTGTCCGCCCGAACCCGCACTGCCGCCTTGATCTTCGCCGGCCCCGCCGTTCTGGGCCAATTGCGCTTCCGAGGGCCGCACCGCCGTGCGGATTTCGACGCTGCGCGGCTTACCGCCGCGATAGACGTCGAGCTTGGCGATATCGCCGGCCGGCACCTTGGCCACGTCGCGAGTCATTTCGGTATAGCTGCTGATCGGCGCTCCATTGACGGCGACCACCACATCGCCGGATTCGAGCCCGGCCTTTTGCGCCGGACCGCCCGGCACGACATCGGCGACAACCGCCCCGGTGCGGCCGGAGAGGCCAAAGGAATCGGCCATTTCGGGGCTCAGCGGCTGGATCGTGGCGCCGATATAGCCTCGGCTGATGTGGCCGCTGGAGATCAACTGGCGGGTCACCTGGGCGGCGACATCGGCCGGAATGTCAAAACCGATGCCAACCGAGCCGCCCGATGGCGAAAAAATCGCGGTGTTGACGCCGATCACCCGGCCAAAGGTATCGAAGGTCGGGCCGCCGGAATTGCCGCGATTGATCGGCGCATCGATCTGAATGTAGTCGACGAAATTCTCGCCAAGATCGCGGTTGTAGGCTGACACGATGCCGGCCGTGGCGGTGTTGCCGAGGCTGAACGGGTTGCCCACGGCCAGCACCCAATCCCCGACCCGAGGTTTGGCTGAATTCTCAAAGTTCACATAGGGGAAGTTGTGGCCCTCGACCTTGACCACGGCCAGATCGGTCCCTTCGTCACGACCGACCACCGTACCGGTCAATTCCTTGCCGTCCTTGAGCACCACCTTGATCTGGTCGGCATGGTCGACGACGTGATTGTTGGTGACGATGTAGCCATCGGAGGAAATGAAGAATCCCGAGCCGGCTGAAAGCTGCTTCGGGCCGACCGTCGGCGCGCCGCCGTTTTCGCCGCCGCCATTGGGCGCTTGCCCGCGCGGCACCAGGTCGAAAGGAAAGTTCTCGAAGCCAGGAATGCCGCGCAGATTATTGACCTGCGCCCGCGAGGTGACATCGATCGACACCACGGCCGGCGACACCTTTTCGAAAATGTCGGCGAATGACATCGGCGCCCCTGGGGCGTTGGGAAGCGCCGGAAGCGTGGACGCCTTGATCAATTGCCCACCCAGCACCATCGTCGGCGGCTTGATACCAGCGCCGGCCATGGCGGCGACGGCGATACCGGCGCCGGCCAAAGCTCCGATTACGACATGGGATTTGGTGACGGCCATGAGTCGATATCCTAAAGCTCGACCCGCGACCTGACGGCAGGGCGGGCCTTGTAATCTAGTAGCGCATGCCAAGGAGCGCGAGGGCTCTCAAGTTACCTTTCGGTTAGTCCGGCGGCGTTCTTGGAGCTTAAATCTGGCGTCAAATTGTCTGAGGCTTTCAGAAGTAGGGCGAGGCGCGCCTGCTCCGCCGCTGAAAGCTCTTTGTTATCAGCGGCATGCCAAAGGCGGCGATGTCGGAAACCGAGCCACGCGAAACCTCCGAGCGCGACCAGGAACGGCCCCGTCCACAGCAGGGCGTTGTCCCAATCCAGCGGCGGCCGGAACAGAACGAAATCGCCATAGCGGCCGACCAGAAAGGCGCGAACCCGGCTGTCGCTGGCGCCGGTCGCCACCTGCTGGCGGATGACTCGCCGTAGATCGGTCGCCAGCGGCGCGTCCGAATCGTCGATCGATTCGCCCTGGCAGACCAGGCAGCGGGTCTCCCGGAAGAGCGATCGGGCGCGCGCCTCCTGGGCAGGATTGTGCAGCCGGTCGGCGGGATCGTCGGCGGCGGCCAGGCAGAACAGCGCCGCCAGGACCGCCAGGTTCGGCCGAATCCTCATTCGGCGGGCGCCAGTTGCGCGATCGCCGTCTGGCGCCGCTTGCCGGCCGCCAAACGCAGACGCCGGTCGGAGAGCGAAACCGCGCCGCCGGCCGCCATCAGAAGCGGGCCGAAAAACACTAGATGAATCCAGGGATTGAGGAAGGCGCGAACGAGCCAGACCGATTCAGTCCCGCTCGCCCGCCGGTCTCCAAGCACAATGTAGAGATCGTCCAGGCCGCGGAAACACATGGCAACCTTTGAGACCGTTTGGCCGCGCACGGCGTAGGTTCGCCGGCCGGGTTCGGCCATGCAGACGATCTTGCCTGAGCGGTCGGTGACCGTGACCCGCGCCTGTTCGGAATCGAAATTCGCCTGCGGGGTGACGGCGACGCTGTCGAGCCGCAGATGGTAACCGGCCAGGTCCATCCCCTGTCCCAGTCGGAGCACTTCGGCGCCGTTGACGCGCCACCCGGTTTCGAACGCCGCTCCCATGACGAACACCCCCAGGCCCAGATGGGCGAGCGTCATGCCCCAGGCCCCGTGTGGCAGGGCGGCCAACCGCCGAAGGCTCTCGCCGACGCTGGCTTCACCTATGCGGATGCGCAAGGCCGCCTCTTCGACCGCGCCCAGCACCAGCCAGGCGCCGAAGCCGACGCCGACAGCGGCCATGGCCCGGCGCGGACTGGTCAAGGCGTAACACAGCACCGCGACGGCCACGGCGAGGCCGGCGGCCAGAACCAGTCGTTGATAGGCGCCGCGCAGGTCGCCGCGCTTCCAGGCCAGCAAGGGTGCCGCCGGAAGGATCAGAAAGGCGATGGCCATCAAGGGACCGACGACAAGATTGTAGTAGGGCGCGCCAACCCCGCCCTGCCGCCCGAAGGCCTGCAGGACCAGGGGCCAAAGCGTGCCGGCCAGAACCGTGCAGGTCACCGCCGCCAAGACGATGTTGTTGACGATCAGAGCGCTTTCGCGACTGATGGGGGCGAAGACCTGGACGTCCTTGAGCCTTGGGGCCCGCAAAGCGAACAGCGCGAAGCCGCTGCCTGACGCGAACGCGAGAATGGCGAGCAACAGCGCCCCACGCTTGGGATCGACCGCGAAGGCGTGCACCGAGGTCAATACGCCAGAGCGGACCAGGAAGGCGCCCAGCATCGACAGTGTGAAAGCGCCGATGGCCAGGAACGCTGTCCAGGCCGCCAGGGCGCCGCGTTTTTCCGTGACGATGGCCGAATGCAAAAGGGCGGTGGCCATCAGCCAAGGCATCAGGCTGGCGTTTTCAACCGGATCCCAGAACCACCATCCGCCCCAGCCAAGCTCGTAATAGGCCCAGAACGCGCCCAAAGTGATGCCGATCGTCAGCAGGCTCCAGGCGGCGAGAGTCCAGGGGCGCACCCAGCGGGCCCAGGCGGCATCGATCCGACCCTCGATCAAGGCCGCCACAGCGAGGGAAAAGACCACCGACATGCCGACGTAGCCGGCGTAGAGGAACGGTGGGTGGGAGGCGAGCGCCGGATCCTGAAGCAGCGGATTGAGCGAGGCGCCCTCAACCACCGGATCGCCTATTCGCGCCAGGGGATTGGAGGCGAATACCATATAGCCGATGAACAGGGCCCCCAGGCTTCCCTGGACGCCCACCGCCGTCGCCTTGAGGCCCCACGGAAGACTGCGCGCTAGCGCGATGGCCGCGCCGTAACCCGTCAACATCAGACACCACAGCAGGATCGAGCCTTCGTGGCTGCCCCAGGCGCCGGCGATTTTGTAGATCAGCGGCTTCTCGGTGTGCGAATTGGCGGCCACGTTGGCGACCGAAAAATCCGACGTCACGAAGGCCCAGATCAGACAGCCGAAGCCGACGGCGATGGCGCCGAAGGCCGCCAGGCCCGAACCCTCGCCGGCCCCGGTGATCGTCGCGTTCCGGCGCGCCCGCCCGAAGAACGACAGCCCGGCCTGGGCTATCGACGCGCAGAGGGCCAGCACAAGGGCGAAGGCGCCAATCTCAGCCGTCACGTCGGACCTCCGGCGCCGCCATAGGTCGCCACCGCCCCGTCGCCGCGCCATTCGCCGCGCGCTTTCAACGCCCGGGCCAGCTCGGGCGGCATGTAGCGCTCGTCGTGTTTGGCCAGCACTGTCGAGGCATGGAAAACACCATCCCGATCAAAGGCGCCAGCCGCCACGACCCCCTGGCCCTCACGGAAGAGATCCGGAAGCTCGCCCCGGTAGATGACCGGTGCGCGGGCGGTTCGGTCCGTGATCGCGAAACGGACCGCGCCATCGGCCTGGCGGACCACCGAGCCGGCCACTACCAATCCCCCGAGCTGGATGTCCTGGCCGGGGGGGACGTGGGCGGTCGTGGCCTGGGCCGGTGTGTAGAAATAGGAAATCGAGGTGCGCAATCCGTACAGGGCCAGCCCTACCGCCAGAGCCAGCACTGGGGCCGCCGCCGCCACGACCAACAGCCGTCGGCGCGCCGTCCGCGACTTGGGGAGAAGCGCCATCAACGGTTCGCCATGGCTGGGGTCTGGGCTGCCTGGGCGAGCGCGGTGACCACATTCGCCCGACCGGCGAAGAGCGAACGGGCTCGCTGAAGGGCCGCGTCGCGCTTGTCGATTTCACCTAGCACCGCGTAGGCGCGGACCAGGCGCACCCAGCCATCCGGATCCTGAGGCTGGGCCGCCAATCGCTCGGCAAGACCCTCGACCATGCCCTGGATGGCGTCGTTGGTTCTGGAGGCTGTGTCGGCCGTCGGCGGGGCCGTCGCCGATACCATCTGGCCGGTCGCCTGCACCCGGTCGATTTCGTCGGCCAGCACCGACCGCCTGGGATCGTTGGCCGGGATTTCCATGAGCAGCGACCGCCACTCGGCGAGACCGGCGGCGACCTGGCCGTCGACCATCTTGGCCTTGGCGAGGTAGTAGCGGGCGGCCGGATCGGCAGGATCAGCCTTCAGCGCGCGCTGGAAAAGCGCGCGGACGTCCGGATTGAGCACTCCGCCGCTTTGCAACAGCTTGACCTCGGCAAGCGTGGTGGCCAGTCCGGCGTCGGAGGGCGCGATCGCCACCGCCCGGCGCAGCGTGTGGGCCGCCCCATCGGCATCGCCCAGCTCCAGATCGAGAGCGGCGAGCTTTCGCAGCGGGGTCGTATCTTGCGGCCGCGCCTTGGCCACGGCGTCGAGCATGGCCGCCAGGGCGGCCGGCGGGGCCGCGTCCGGGTGGGCGCGCCAGACTCGCATGCGGCCGGCGAACGGCTGATCGGCCGCTCCGGGCGAACCGACCTGCCAATACAACAACAAAGCGGCGATTCCGATGATCGCGGCCGCGGCCACGGGAACGGCGGGGCTCTGACTGGCGGAAACGCTGGCGACCGGCCGTTCGGAGGCGGCAATCAGTCGCCGCGCGGCTTCGGTGCGGATGGACCGCCGCTCGTCGGCGTTGATGAGATCGCGATCGCCCAGATCGTCGACTTCCTTGAGCGCGCGGCGGTAGACAACCAAACGCGGATCGATCGACGACATAGCGGTCGCGGCCCGCGCCGCCCGCATCAGAACGAGGGCGGCCGCACCTGACGCCAGCAGCGCCGCCGCAACCCAGAAACCGATCATCGTTCCTCGTTACTCTATTTGGCCGGCGCGGCGCGAGGTCCGGCTCAGAATTCCGCGCGCGGAAGCCTGATTTCGACCTTCAGGCCGCCGAGCGTTGACTGCCCGAGACTCACCGACCCATCATAGGCGCGCGCCAGTTCGTCGACGATCGAGAGGCCCAGGCCGGATCCCGGTGACGTCTCGTCCAGCCTCGCTCCGCGCCGCATCACCGTCTCGCGCTGATCTTCCTGCAGACCTTCGCCGTCGTCCTCGACCGTCAGCGCAAAGCTGTCGGGTCCGCGCGAAGCCGCGGAGACGCGGACTCTGGACTTCGCCCACTTACAGGCGTTCTCCATGACATTGCCGGCGATTTCGAGCAGGTCCTGGCGCTCGCCGTGGAAGGCCAGCCCCTCGGGACAGTCGAGATCGATTCCGGCAATCCGGTCGCGGAACAGGCGCTCCAGGGCTCTCGCCAGCTCCTCCAGGACCGGGACCACCTGGGTGCGCTCCCCAAAACCCTCGGTGCGCGCCGCCGCCCTGGCGCGCCGCAGATGGTGATCGACCTGCTGGCTCATGATCTTCGCCTGGCGCTCGACCAGGGCCCCCAGATCGCCGCCTCTTTGGCCGGCTTCGGTGAGGATCACCGAGAGCGGTGTCTTCAAGGCGTGGGCGAGGTTGCCGACGTGGGTCCGCTGGCGCTCGACGACCTGTTGATTGTGAGCCACTAGCGCGTTGAGTTCGCTGGCCAGCGGCGCCAGCTCGATCGGGTAGGCCCGTTCGAGTTTTTCACGCTTTCCCGTGCGCACCTCGGCCACTTCTCGCCTTAAGGCGAACAGGGGCTGCAAGCCAACGCGCACCTGGACGATCACCGCGGCGATCAAGCCGAATCCAAGGATTCCCAGTGCGGCCGCGATCGTCGTGATGAAGGTGCGCAGATCACGATCCAGCGGCGTACGATCCTGGCCCGCCAAGAAAATGACCGGGGTGGGAAAGGCGCTGACCCGAACCTCCGAGGCGGCGATGCGCAGCCGCTTTTCGAGAGGGCCGGCGGCATTATAGTACAGAGGCTTGCCCTGGGCGGCGGCCAAAGCCGCCAGGCCTTGCGGTGGCGCTGGCAGGGCCCGGTCCCACAGCGAGCGCGAACGGGCAAGGGCATGGATGGCCCCCGATCCATCGGCTACGGCGATTTCCCAATATTCGCCTGAATAGGCGCGCTGCTCCATGGGATCGGAGGGCGGCGGCGAAGACACCTGGCCGTTTTCGAACGTCGCCCCGGCGAGCAGCCCGTCGATGGTTTCGCTCAGCTCATCGTCGAACCGAACCGTGGCGGCGTGGTTGAAGAACAGCGACAGAGAGACGCCGGCCCCGACCAGCACAGCCAGGCTCCAGGCGGCAGCCAGCAGCACCAGCCGCCTGACCAGCGAGGGTCCGCGACCGGCGGCGCGGGCCATCAGGTTTCGTTCGCCTCGCCCTCGAGCGCCACCAGACGATAGCCGAGGCCGCGCACTGTTTCGACCCGATCAGGCCCGATCTTCTTGCGCAGGCGTCCGACGAATACCTCGATAGTATTGGAATCGCGGTCAAAATCCTGATCGTAGAGGTGCTCGACAAGTTCGGTGCGGCCGATCACCCGTCCCTGGTGCATGATCAGATAGTGCAGCATGCGGTATTCGAGGGAGGTCAAGCGCACCGGCTCGCCGGCCACCGAAGCGCGCGCCGCCCTTGGGTCGAGTCGCAAGGCTCCGCATGTAAGGCTGGGAGCGGCGTGGCCCGCCGATCGCCGCAGTAGCGCCCTGAGGCGCGCCAGGAGCTCTTCGGTATGAAAGGGTTTTGTGACGTAGTCGTCGGCCCCGGCGTCGAAGCCGGCCACCTTCTCGCTCCACGATCCGCGCGCCGTCAAAATGAGCACGGGCGTAGCGACATTCTTGCGCCGCCAGCCTTCGAGCACCGAGGCGCCGTCGATCTTCGGCAAGCCGAGGTCGAGGATGATCGCGTCATAGGGCTCGGTCTCACCGAGAAAGGCGGCTTCCTCGCCGTCGGGGGCATGGTCGACGGCATAGCCGGTATCGGTGAGGGCCAGTTTGAGCTGGCGCGAGAGGTCTGGATCGTCCTCGACGAGTAGAATGCGCACCGGAGCTCCCGACGGTCTCTAGCGACCGGAAATTATGGCGCCGCTTGCGGCATCGACAAAATAGTCGACCCGGCGGCCGTTGGCGGTCATCCAGCGCACCCGATAAACGAGTCGCGGGCCCATGTATTCCAGGCCAGCATCCAGCTGCCGACCGGGATTGAGCTGACGGATGGCGCCGATCACCTGCCCAAGCGGCGCTAGTTGTCCCTCACGCACGCCGCGGCGCACGAATTCCTCCTGGTCGCGCCACCGCCCCGCCGGCGAGGGCGCCGGATCAGACCGATACGGAGGCTGTCCGTAACGTGGTGGCGGCGCAAATCGCTGTGGCGCGTAAGGCTGCGGCATGAACCGGGTGGGCGCGGAAAACCGTTGTGGCTCGTACCGGGCCCCCGGCGCAAAGCGTTGCGGTTGAAAGCGCTGACCACCACGAAGATCGGCGGGCCGGTTGAATCCCGATGGCGGGAAGTAGGAGCGCTCCATGTCGCGGTCGCGCTG
>DATBOH010000096.1:0-3733 GCA_036553915.1 Caulobacteraceae bacterium
CGATGCGCCCGAGGAGGCGGTGTCACCAGGCCAGGCCTGCGTACTCTATAGCGCCGCCGATCCCACCCGGGTCCTGGGCGGCGGTTTCATCGCCGCCGCCGATCCCACCATGTCGGCCTCGCCCCCAACCCTCGCCATTCCGGAATGTCTGCCATGACCGCCGATCCGATCGTCATCGCCGCCTATGCGCGCACGCCCATGGGCGGCTTCCAGGGCGCGCTGGCCGGGGCCCCGGCCACGCAACTGGGCGCGACGGCGGTCAAGGCGGCGGTCGAGCGATCGGGGATAGCGCCGGAACGTGTCGATCAGATCGTCATGGGCTGCGTGCTTCCGGCCGGGCTTGGCCAGGCCCCGGCCCGGCAAGCGGCGCTTGGGGCCGGACTGCCACGCTCCGTCGCCGCCACGACAATCAACAAAATGTGCGGCTCCGGTATGCAGGCCGCCATCCTCGCCCATGACGCCCTGGCGGCCGGCTCGGTGAACATTGTCGTCGCCGGCGGCATGGAGAGCATGAGCAACGCGCCCTATCTGCTGGCCAAGCACCGCGGCGGGGCGCGGATCGGCCACGACCGGGTAATGGACTCGATGTACCTCGACGGTCTCGAAGACGCCTATGAGCCCGGCAAGCTGATGGGGGCCTTCGCCGAGGACACGGCGGCGGCCTATCAGTTCACCCGCGCCGATATGGACGCCTATGCCATCGAAAGCCTGGCGCGAGCGCGCGCGGCGGTGGAGGGCGGGGCGTTCGCCCATGAGATCGCTTCCGTGGAGATCGCCGGCCGTCGCGGCGTCGAGACGGTCACGCAAGACGAGCAACCGCTCAAGGCCGATCCGGCTCGCATTCCAGCCCTGAAGCCGGCGTTCGCCAAGGATGGGGCGATCACGGCCGCCAACGCCTCATCGATCTCCGATGGGGCCGCGGCGCTGGTGCTCACCCGCGCCTCGACCGCCGAGCGGCTGGGTCTCAAACCGGTAGCGCTGATCGCCGGCCACGGTGTCCACGCTCGGGATCCGGCCCAGTTCACCACCGCTCCGGTCCCGGCCATGCGCCAGGCTCTGGCGCGCGCCGGCTGGGAACTCGGGGATATCGATCTGTTTGAGGTCAATGAAGCCTTCGCGGTCGTCGCCATGATCGCCATGCGCGATCTCGGCATTCCGCATGCGCAACTCAATGTGAATGGCGGCGCTTGCGCCCTCGGTCACCCGATCGGGGCTTCCGGAGCGCGCATTCTCGCCACCCTGCTGGCGGCGCTTGAGGCCAGGGGCGGCAAGCGCGGCCTGGCCTCTCTGTGCATTGGCGGCGGCGAAGCCGTCGCCATGGCCGTGGAACTCTGCTGAGGCCCTATTGGCCGCCGCTGGACGCGCGCAGGTTCTTCAGCATCGCGGCCGCGCCGGCCAGCTTTCCACCCTTGATCTGCATGCCGTTGCCGAGTTGGACATCGCCCCCGCTCATGCCGGCCGGGCAGGGGCCGAGCCATTTGCCGGACATCTCCACGACATGGTGACCGTTGGCGGCGGCGATCGGCGCTCCGCTGGTCACCGTATCGATTTGGATGGTGTAGCTGTTTTGAAGGTCGCCGGTGATGGTCCCCTTGGTCAGGGTCGTGATTCCGCCCGACCGACAGCTGTGGGTGAAGCTGTAACCGCCATCGGGGCCACGGGTGATGGTCGGGCGCCCGCAGGGGCTGGCCACGCCCGAATCGCTGCTATTCATGCTCGCGAACGATCCCTTGGATTCCATCGCCTCGTCGACGCAGATCCTGGTCGATGCGATCGGCAGGGGCGTCCCGTTATGGCTGATCGACTGTTCCCACAGGCCGGTCCTCCGGTGAGGGGCGTCGCCCGGCGTCGCGGCGGTTTCGGCGGCAGGCGCGGCGGCGGGGCCCGCGGCGGCGCCGACGCCGTTCTTCTGGCAGCCCGCCAAGCCCAGAACGACGGCTGAAATCAAAAGCACCTGTCGCAAAATCGAGCTCCGCGTTAGTTCGCGCTCCCCCGCGGCGCGCGCTATCTTGAGTCTAGCGGCAATCAGCGGGAAAACAACGCGAGAAGCCCATGCGCGACGACAGAGAAAACCAGCGGTTCGAACTCGGCCAGGGCGATGACGTGGTCTTCGCCCAGTACCGCCGCCTCGGCGATACTCTCTACATCGATCATGTCGAAGCTCCGCCACATCGGCGCGGCACTGGGGCGGCCGGTGAGTTGATGACCGCCATCGTCGCGCTGGCGGATCGCGAATCGCTGACGCTCGTGCCGATCTGCGGCTATGCGGCAGCGTGGCTACGCCGCCGTCCCCAGATGACAAAGCCGTAACCGGCGGCGTGCTGCCTTTGGCGATGCCGCCGAAAAGCGAGCCAGGCTATTGGCGGCAGAGCGTGGCCACGCGTGCGGCGGTGCTCATGGACGTGGCGGACTATTTCGCCGCCGCCCGCGCCGCGATGCTCAAGGCGCGCAAGACCGTGCATCTGCTCAACTGGTCGTTCGATTCGCGCTGCCGTCTGGACCCGGCTCACGACCCCCACGGCCAGGTCGGCGATTTCCTCAAGCATCTCGCCAGTCAGGGCGTCGAGGTGCGAATCCTGTGCTGGAAGGCGGCCTTCCCCGTGGCCGCGTCGCAGGAATGGTCCCCCTATCGCGACGTACCGATCTTTGCCGGCTCCAAGGTGAGGCTGGTTCTTGATGGCCGCCACCCGTACGGCGCCTGTCATCATCAGAAGGCGATCATTGTCGACGACGCGGTAGCCTTTTGCGGGGGCGCCGACATCGGTCGCGACCGTTGGGACACGCCTGAACATCTCGACGACGATCCGCGCCGAAGGCCAGCGGCGGGCGCGAAATCCTTCGCCTCCCGTCACGAGGTGATGGCGGTGGTCGATGGGCCGCCAGCGGCCGATCTCGGACTTCTGTTCCGCGACCGATGGCGCAAGGCCACCGGGGAGACGCTCGAGGCCGATCCACCCGTGGAAACCGATCCATGGCCGGACGCCCTGGTCCCTGAATTTCGCCACGCGAGGATCGGACTTTCGCGTACCCAGCCGGCCTGGCGCAGTTGGCCGGAGGTGCGCGAATGCGAGGCCCTCAGCCTCGCTTCCATCGCCCGGGCGCGCCAGTGTATCTATCTGGAAAATCAGTACTTCACTTCGCCGGTCATCGCCGAAGCCCTGGCCCTTCGTCTGGCTGAGGATGGCGGTCCGGAGGTCGTCCTGGTTTCGACCCAGCATGCGCCGCATTGGTTCGATCGGATGACCATGGACCGAGCGCGCGGCGATTTCATCCGCCGCCTGCGCCGCGCCGATCGTCACGGGCGGTTGCGGGTCTACAGCCCCCTGACCCGACAAGGGCGCCTGATCATCGTTCACGCCAAGGTGGCGATCATAGACGATGATTTCGTGCGGGTTGGCTCGGGCAATAACAACAATCGTTCGACCGGGTTCGACACCGAGTGCGACCTGACGATTGAGGTGGATGACGAGAGCAATCGCGCCGCGGTTCGCGCCCTGCGCTCGCGCATGGTCAGCCACTGGTTCGGCCGCCCCGCCGCCGATCTTGATGAGGCTTTGGCCCGCGAAGGGCTACTTGGCGCCGCCATGGAAGCGCTTCGCGAACCAGACCCAAGTCGGGTTCAGCCGATCGAGCCGAAATGGCTGGGGCCCCTGGCCAGTTTTATCGCCGCCTTTCATCTTGGCGATCCGGTCGGACCGGCGGATTCGTTTCGGCCGCCGCTGCGGCAGAGACG
>DATBOH010000099.1:0-4175 GCA_036553915.1 Caulobacteraceae bacterium
TGAGCCGGTGTTTCGCCTTGGAGAGCATCGCTTTGCAGTCGGCGAATATGTCACCGTCACCGACGAGGACGGTCGCCTTTTGACCTATAAGGTGGTCGAGGTCAGCCCCCTCTAGCGGACCGAAACTGGCATTCGCATCACGCCTGACATCGGCCACCTTGAGAATGCCAGGTTCAAAGTTCCGCTAGAAGTTCACACCGTTGCTAGGTGGTGCTAGGTGGTCTTTCGATTCCAACATTTGCGCCGCGGCTTGTATCGGGGAATCAATTGTTGGAATCGGACCACTAGCGGCCGAGGTTCGCGGCCATCAAGGCGTGAATATCCTCTTCGAGCCGGTCATGGTCGCCATCCTTGGCCAGGATCGTGGCGACCACCAAAGGTCCTGACTGCGGCCCGCGAGCGCTGTAGCCGGCAACCTTGTAGCCATTCGGGCCGGGGCTGTCGGACGCCAGCAGCAAGTCTCGGCGGACGCCGCGACGGTTGTCGTCGATGCGGATCTGCGCGCCGTTGTCCTGGGCCTCGACATCGACGCCGCCGCCGCCCGCGGTGTTGCTGGCGGCGGACGAACCAATCCGGACATTGCTGTTGGAACCGCTGTCATCCTTGCCGCTGGCGTGGATGTGGATGCCTGGAAGATCGATATCGACCCGGCCATGTCCCGGCGCGCCTGCTACGGGCTTGCCTGCCGCCGGCTGTTCGGCGCGCAGGCTGGTCTCGATCGGTTGCAGAGCGGCGTCGACATTGCCGCCATTGAGGGCGAGAAGCTGCAGCGTCACCGTGTCGCCGCCCGGTCCGACGTAGGCGCAGCTTTTGCCATCGGCCGCGGCCGACTTGCGGGCGAGATCGCCGGCGCTCTGCGGGCAGGTGAGGGCGGTGAGGGTTGCATAGGGATGATGATGGAAGTGCCGCAAGCAGCCGCCGAGCGTGAGGGCGGCCGGCGCCGCGAGCGCCATCAATGCCATAGCGGGTTTCAACATCATCGTGACCTCCCTGGCCTTAAGCCCTCATCTTGGCCACACAATTGGAACGGTCCAGTGAATTAGCGGTAAGCCTCAGCCCATACCTGGCCGCGCCCCGGAGCCCTCGCGCCGCGCCAGAAACGCCAGGCGCTCGAACAGATGTACATCCTGCTCGTTCTTGAGTAGCGCCCCGGTCAGTGGCGGAAGCAGCTTGGTCGGATCGCGCTCGCGCAGCGCGGCGTCGTCAATGTCTTCGACCATCAGCAACTTAAGCCAGTCGAGCAGTTCGGACGTCGACGGTTTCTTCTTCAGGCCAGGAACCTTGCGCATGTCGTAGAAGATGCGCAGCGCCTCGCCGACAAGCTTCTGCTTGATGCCGGGATAGTGCACCTCGATGATCTCGCGCATCGTGTCGTCTTCGGGAAACCGGATGTAGTGGAAGAAGCAGCGCCGCAAAAACGCGTCCGGCAATTCCTTTTCGTTGTTAGAGGTGATCACCACCACTGGCCGCACCTTGGCGCGGATGGTTTCGTCTGTCTCGTAGACGTAGAACTCCATGCGATCGAGTTCCTGGAGCAGGTCATTGGGAAACTCGATGTCGGCCTTGTCGATCTCATCGATCAGCAGCACCGGCCGGGCGTCGGAATCGAAGGCATCCCACAGCTTGCCGCGCTTGATGTAGTTCGAGACGTCCTTGACCCGCTCGTCGCCGAGCTGGCTGTCACGCAAGCGTGTCACCGCCTCATATTCGTAGAGGCCCTGCTGGGCCTTGGTGGTCGATTTGATGTGCCAGGTAATCAACGGGGCATCGAGGGCCTTGGCGATTTCATAGGCCAGCACCGTCTTGCCAGTCCCGGGCTCGCCCTTAATCAGCAGCGGCCGCTCCAGCGCGATGGCCGCATTCACCGCGATCTTCAGATCGGCGGTGGCGACATAGTCGCTGGTGCCCTCGAACCGCTTGTTCATCCACACTCCTCGCCAGCGACGCTATCTCGAACAGTTGTTCAAATACCCTATAGGGGCCGGCGCGACATTCAAGGCCAGCCCGCCAATTGTCGCGGGACCGTCAGTTCGCGCCAGGATCGACCGGCGGCGGATCGCTGGCCGGAAAGGTGGCTTCAAGGACGCGGTCGAGGCGTTGTTCGCGGGCCGCCGCGGACGGATTTTCGGCGACCGCCGGCTTCGGAGCAGGCTTGCGCGACCTGCGGGCTGCTGACGTGGATTTGTCGGCCATGGTCACAGCAATAGCCGATGCGCCCGCCGGTTCCCAGCTTGCGAGACGGCGCCGCGGCTTTGCGATATGAGGCGGCCGGTGCAACATCGCCTCGTCCTCGCCAGCGCCAGCCCGCGCCGCCTCGACCTCCTCGCTCAGATCGGCCTCACACCGGACGCGGTCGATCCGGCCGAGGTCGATGAGCGTCTGATCAAGGGCGAGACACCGCGCAGAGCCGTGGTCCGCCTGGCCAAAACCAAGGCTGCCGCTGTCGCCGAGCGGCATCGCCTTAGCTTCATCCTGGCCGCCGATACGCTGGTGTTTGTTGGCGGTCGCGTGCTTGGCAAGCCGCGCGAGGCGGACGCCGCCCGCGCCATGCTGGAGCGGCTTTCCGGGCGCAATCACAGGGTCGCCACCGGCGTTGCGGTCGTCGCCCCTGACGGACGCGTGACCACGCGCCTGGCCGAAGCCCGGCTCACCTTCAGCCGCCTGAGTCCGGCGCAGATCGAAGCGTTGCTGGCCAGCGACGAATGGCGTGGCGCCGCTGGCGGCTATCGCATCCAGGGCCTGGCGGGCGCGCATGTGGTCAGCCTGACGGGCTCCTACACCGCCGTGGTCGGCTTGCCGCTGCACGAAACCGTGAATCTGCTCATCGGCCTCGGCTTTTCGCGGCCATGAGCCGTCGCCGGTATCTCCTCGACATCGGGCCCGGACAGCAGCGCGGCGTGGCTTTGCTCGACGGCCGCCCGGAGCGGCTGATCCTCAGCCGAGATACCGATATTTCCGTGCAGGGGTGCGGAGCTCGGCTGATCGCCCGGGTTCGCAAGCTCGAGCGGCGCCTGGGCCTGGCCTTCCTCGACCTGGGCGAGGGCCCGGACGCGGTTCTCAACCTAAAGCCAGAGCATCCGCCGCTCGTCGAGGGGGCGTGGATCGAGATCGTCCTGCGCGCGGAGGCGCGGCTAGGGAAAGGCGGCCTCGGCCAGTTCGTTGGACTTGCCGAGGGACCGCATCGGTTGATTGAAGCTGCGTCTGACGCCGAGGCTCAGCTTCGCACCTTGGCCAATGGGGCGCCGATCGAGACCGGCTCGGCCGCCCGCGCCGCCATCGACGCCGTCGAAGAGATGGTGTTGGAACCCGTGCATCCACTTCCGAACGGCGGCTCGCTCGCCATCGAGCCGACGCGCGCCTTGGTGGCTGTCGATGTCGATGTCGGCGCCGGCGGTGGGACCAGTCCCAAGCACGCGACACGGGCGGCCAATCTCGCCGCTATCGCCGAGACGGCTCGATTGTTGCGCCTGAAGGGCTTGGGGGGATTGGTCGCCATTGACTTGGCTGGCCGCGGTCACGACGGCCAAGCGATCCTGGCCGCCGCCCGCGCGTCTTTCGCCGCCGACAATCCCGGCGTCTCGCTGGGCGCCATTTCCCGCTTTGGCCTGTTGGAGCTCACCGTGCCACGCCGCTCTCGTGGAGCGCTGGAGATATTGAGCGGTGACGGCGGACTGGTGCCGGACGCCGAGGCGCGAGGCTACGCCTTGCTACGCGCCCTTGAGAGCGAGGCGCAGCGCAGCGGCGGCGCGCGGATCGAGGCCCGCGCCGCTCCAGCGATCGCCGCCGTCGCGCGGCCGTTTCTGATCGGGCTGACGGCCCGCTTTGGCGAGCGGCTGGCTATCGCCGGCGCGCCGCAGCAGGGCGATTTCGAGGTCATCGCGCGATGAGCGCCTGTCCCATCTGCGGCAAGCCTTCGGCGGTCAAGTTTCGGCCCTTCTGTTCGTCCCGCTGCGCCGATGTCGATCTGCACCGCTGGCTACAGGGCAGCTATTCCATCGAGGGGAATGAGGAAGAGGACGAGGAGGGCGCGCCGCCGCTACCGCCGGACGAAGCCTGAAGGGTGCTCCCCGGCCTCCTGGACAAGCCCGGGGCCGTTCCTATAGACGGCCTCCCCGAGGCGCCTGGGTAGCTCAGTTGGTAGAGCAGCGGACTGAAAATCCGCGTGTCGGTGGTTC
>DATBOH010000017.1:0-7866 GCA_036553915.1 Caulobacteraceae bacterium
CGGCCTCCAGCGCCGGCTCGAGCGGCCCGGCGGCGCGGATCAACCGCTTGGTCTCGGCCAGGCCGCCGGTGGGGGCCGTGGCGAACTTGGCGGCCAGAACCTCGGCCTCCTCAGCCAGCTTGTCGTCATCGACGCAGCGCCAGATCAGACCCCAGGCCTCGGCCTTTTCCGCCGACAGCGGCTCGCCGGTCAGCGCCAGGCCCAACGCCCGCGCCTGGCCGACGCGGCGCGGCAGCACCCAGGTCCCGCCGCTGTCGGGAACCAGGCCGATGGCGGCGAAGCTCTGAATGAAACGGGCCGAGCGGGCCGCAAGCACGATGTCACAGGCGAGGGCGAGGTTGGCGCCCGCTCCGGCGGCGACGCCATTGACGGCCGCGATCACCGGCATCGGCAGGGCGGCAAGGCGGCGGATCAGCGGGTTGTAGTACCTTTCCAGGGTTTCGCCGAGGTCGGCGCCCATGGCCACAGAGGGGTCCGAAAGGTCCTGGCCGGCGCAGAAGCCGCGCCCGGCTCCGGTCATCAGCAACACCCGCGCGCCCTGGCGCTCCGCATCGTCGATAGCCCGGGCAACCTCGGCGTGCATTTGGGCGGTGAAGCTGTTGAGGCGCTCCGGCCGGTTGAGCGTCAGACGCGCGATCCCTCCGGCGCAGGCGAAAATGACGGTTTCGAAGGACATCGGCACTCCAGGGCGCGGACGTTGCGGATCGCGGACGCTATTCCCGACCGTTCAGACGGTCAATTTGCGTCGGCCCAACCGCGCCTTTGCGCTCCGGCATTAATTGACCGAGCGGTCAGCCTATCCTATTTTTGGGCCGGAACACGATCAGGGTCCGCGCCATGTACACCACCGATCTGCGCCAGCCGGGCGAGCAGCGGGCCGCCGCTCCCGAAGCCGAACCGCAGCATCTCATCGACGCCTTCGAGGCCCGGGTGGCCGCCGACGCCTTCATCGAACCCAAGGACTGGATGCCAGCCGCTTATCGTCGCACCCTGGTCCGCCAGATTTCCCAGCACGCCCATTCGGAGATCGTCGGCATGCTGCCGGAGGGCAACTGGATCACCCGGGCTCCAAGCCTGAAGCGCAAGGCGATCCTGCTGGCCAAGGTCCAGGACGAGGGCGGCCATGGACTGTATCTCTACTGCGCCGCCGAGACTCTGGGAGTGAGCCGCGAGGAAATGATCGAGGCCCTGCATTCCGGAAAGGCCAAGTACTCGACCATATTCAACTACCCGACCCTGACTTGGGCCGACATCGGCGCCATCGGCTGGCTGGTCGACGGCGCGGCGATCATGAACCAGGTGCCACTCCAGCGCACCTCCTATGGGCCCTATGCCCGGGCCATGGTCCGCGTCTGCAAGGAGGAAAGCTTTCACCAGCGCCAGGGCTTCGAGTTGATGAGCGTGCTGGCGGCCGGAACAGCGGCGCAAAAGCGCATGGCCCAGGACGCCCTCGACCGCTGGTGGTGGCCGTCGCTGATGATGTTCGGCCCGCCGGACGAGGCCTCTCCGAACACCGCCCAATCGATGCGCTGGCGCATCAAGCGCGACACCAACGACGAGTTGCGCCAGAAATTCGTCGACGTCACCGTGCCGCAGGCCGAGGCGATCGGCCTCAAGGTTCCGGACCCGGAGTTGACCTGGAACGCCGCCAAGGGCGGCTACGATTTCGGCCCCATCGACTGGGAGGAATTCTACGCCGTGGTGCGCGGCGAAGGCCCGCTGGCCAAGGAGCGTATGGCCGCCCGCCGGGCCGCCTGGGAAGACGGGGCCTGGGTGCGCGAGGCGGCCCTGGTCCACGCCGCCAAGCGGGCCCAACGGCCGGCCGCCGCATGAGCGAGGCCCGCGACTGGCCGCTGTGGGAGGTGTTCGTGCGCAGCCGCGGCGGTCTCGCCCACCGCCATGTCGGCAGCGTCCACGCCGCCGATTCCGCCATGGCCCTGGAGGCGGCCCGGGATGTCTACACCCGCCGCTCGGAGGGGATCAGCCTGTGGGTGGTGCGGTCGGCCGAGATCGTCGCCTCCGACCCGGCGGAGGCCGGTCCGCTGTTCGCGCCGGCCGAGGACAAGGTCTATCGCCACCCGACTTTCTATCACATCCCCGAAGGCGTGAAGCACCTGTGACCGCGCCGCTGTTCACCTACACCCTCCGACTCGGCGATGACGCCCTGGTGCTCGGGCAACGGCTGGCCGAATGGTGCGGCCGCGCGCCTCAGCTTGAGCTCGACCTGGCCTTGGCCAACTTCGGTCTCGACCTTATCGGCCAGGCCACCCTGCTGCTGGACTATGCCGGAAATCAGGAGGGCCAGGGTCGCGACGCCGACGCCCTGGCTTTTCACCGCGACGTGCTGGATTTTTCCAATTGCCTGCTGGTGGAGCAGCCGAATGGCGATTTCGCCCGCACCATCGCCCGGCACTATCTGTTCGCCGCCTGGCGCGCCCCGCTCTACACCGCCCTCGAAGGCTCCCACGACGCGATGCTGGCGGCGGTGGCCGCCAAGGCCTCCAAGGAGATGGCCTACCATCTGCGTTTCGCCCGCGAATGGGTCGTGCGCCTTGGCGATGGCACGGACGAAAGCCGGGCACGAATGATCGACGGCCTCGACTGGTGCTGGCGATTCGTCGACGAACTCTTCGAGGCCGACGCTGTGACGGCGGCACTGGCTGGCGTCGCTCCCGATCCGGCGGCCCTGCGGCCGGCCTTCGACACCGAGGTCGACCGCACCCTGGCCGAGGCTGGCCTGGAGCGCCCGGCCGCCCGCCGGCCGGTGCAGGGGGGCCGCGCCGGCCGCCATTCCGAGCACCTGGGCCATTTGCTGGCTGAGATGCAGTTCCTGCCCAGGGCCTATCCGGAGGCCCGCTGGTGAGCCGCGCCGAGCGCGTTCTGGCGGTGGCGGAGACGGTCATGGACCCGGAGATTCCCGTGGTCTCCGTGGTCGACCTCGGGATCGTGCGCGAGGTCGCGGCTGACGGCGGCGCGGTTTGGATCACCCCGACCTACAGCGGTTGCCCGGCCACGGCGGCGATCGCGGCCGACCTGCGCGCGGCGCTCGACGTCGCTGGACTCGCCGAAGTCCGCATCGAGACCCGACTGGCCCCGGCCTGGACCACCGACTGGATCAGCGAGAGCGGACGGCGGCGCCTGGCCGACTACGGCGTCGCCCCGCCGACCCCAGCCTCGGTCCCGGACTGCCCGCGTTGCGGCGCGCGTGAGACCGAGGAAGTCAGCGCCTTTGGCTCGACTCCGTGCAAGGCGCAGTGGCGCTGCACTGCCTGCGGCGAGCCCTTCGATCGGTTCAAGTGCCACTAAGGTGTCGACGGCCTTTCACCCCCTGACGGTCGCCGAGGTGCGGCGCGAGACGGCCGATTCGGTGTCGCTTCGCCTGGAGGCCCCGGCCGACCATGCGGCGGCCTTCGCCTTCCGGCCGGGGCAGCACATCACCGTGCGCGCGGTGATCGATGGCCAGGAGGTGCGGCGCAACTATTCGCTGTGCGCCGCGCCGCACGAGGGCGAGCTGCGGATCGCCATCAAGACCATCGCCGAGGGAGTGTTCTCCGGCTGGGCCAATCGCGGTCTCGCGGCCGGCCAGCTTTTGGAGGTGATGGCTCCGCACGGGGCCTTTACCTGGACCTTCGCGGCCGAAAACCGGCGCCGCTATGTCGGCTTCGCCGGCGGCTCTGGCATCACCCCGATCTTGTCGCTGCTGAAGACCGCCCTGGCCGTCGAGCCGTCGAGCCGCTTCACCCTGTTGTATGGCAATCGCGACGCTGGCCAGGTGATGTTCCTGGAGGAGCTGGCGGGGCTCAAGGACCGCTATCTCGACCGGCTGGAGATCTTCCATTTTCTCGAGGACGAGGCGGGCGAGGTGGAGATCTTCAACGGCAGGCTCGATGCCGACCGGGTCGAGCAGGTGCTAAGCGCCCTGATCCGCCCGGAGGAGATCGACGTCTTCTTCGTCTGTGGACCGGGACCGATGATGGAAGCTGTCGAGGCGGGCCTGATGGCGCGTGGGGTCGAGAGCAGCCGCATCCTCATCGAGCGCTTCACCACCGCCGAGCTGTCAGCCGAAAAGGCCGCCGCCGCGCGCCAGCTCGAACAGGACGCCCGCGGGCTGCGCTTCACTGTCATCCTCGAGGCTCGACGCAGCCGCATCGCCTTCGATCCCGACAAAGGCTCGATATTGGAGAGCGCGAGAGCCGCCGGCCTGACGGCGCCCTTCGCCTGCAAAGGCGGGGTGTGCGCCACATGCCGCGCCCGGGTGGTCGCCGGCGAGGTCGAGATGAAAGCCAACTATGCCCTGACCGCCGAGGAGCTGGCGGCCGGCTATGTGCTCACCTGCCAGGCGGTGCCGAAGGGCGAGGGCGTGGTGGTCGACTACGACGGGTGAGGCCGGCGCTTAACGCCGGTCAATCGCGAACGGCCCGAAGGCCTGCCCCACTGGCATCACCTCCAGCGTATTGACGTTGACGTGGGCCGGAAGGCGCAGGACGGCCTCGGCGACGTCGACGACATCTTCCGCCGAAAGCGGCTTGACCCCCTGATAGACCTTGGCGGCGGCCGCGGCGTCGCCTTTGAAACGGACCACCGAGAACTCGGTCTCGCAGAGGCCCGGCTCCAGGGAGGTGACCCGGATCGCCGCACCCAAAAGATCGGCGCGCAGGTTGAGCGAGAATTGGCGCACGAAGGCCTTGGTGGCCCCATAGACGTTGCCGCCGGGATAGGGGTAGTTCGCGGCCACCGACGCCAGGTTGACGATATCGCCTCGGTCGCGCGCCACCATGCCCGGCAGCACCGCCCGGGTCATCCGGACGAGGCCCGAGACATTGGTCTCGATCATGGTTTCCCAGTCGGAGAGCTGGGCCTTGTCGGCCTTGTCGAGACCGAGGGCCAGGCCGGCGTTGTTAAACAGGACGTCGATGGCCGCAAAGGCGCTTGGAAGCGAATCGATCAGCGCCTGCGGGGCGGCGGGGTCGCGGACGTCCATGGGCGCGGCCAGCAGCTTGTCGCCGAATTCGCGCTCCAGCGCGGCCAGACGCTCGACGCGGCGGCCGACGGCGATCACCTTGCCGCCGGCGGTGAGGATGCGGCGGGCGAAGGCCGCTCCGAAGCCGGCCGTGGCCCCGGTCACCAGGGCGATGCGCCCGCTCGCCCATTGCTCGCTCATCCTTGATAGGCCTCCGTCGCTACATGCCAGCCCATAGCCGCCTTGCGGCTGGCGCGCCAATCTGACCGCCCCTGGCGCCCGAACCGCCGGCCCCCTAGATTGACGCCGGAACGCCACTGTGGCGGACGAAATTCGGGAGGGCCCCTTGGCCACCAACTGGCGGCGCGCGCTGCGCCTTGGACTCTTTGCCCTGGCCCCGGTCGTCCTGGCCGGCTGCGGCATCAATGACATTCCGCGCAAGCAGGTGGCCGCCCAGACCGCCTGGGCCGATGTCCAGAACGACTATCAACGGCGTTCCGACCTCATTCCCAATCTGGTCTCCACGGTGAAGGGCTATGCCTCCCAGGAGCAGCGGGTGCTGGTCGAGGTGACCCAGGCCCGCGCCAGCGCCACACAGGTCAAGGTCGACGCCTCGACGCTGACCAATCAGGCCGCCTTCGATCGTTACGCCCAGGCCCAGAACCAGCTCTCCGGCGTGCTCGGTCGCCTGATGATGATCCAGGAGAAATACCCGGATCTGAAGTCCAATCAGAATTTCCTGGCGCTGCAGGATCAGCTCGAAGGGACCGAGAACCGCATCGCCGTCGCCCGCCGCGACTACAACGCCGCGGTGCAGGACTACAACACCACCCTGCAGGTGTTGCCGACGTCGATCTGGGCCGCGACTTTCTATCATAATCACAAGCCCATGGCCCTGTTCAGCGCCACTGCCGGAGCCCAGTCGGCCCCGACCGTGAGCTTCGACAACAGCCTGCCGCCGAATACCGTCAGCAATGCGCCGGGCGGTCCTGGCGCGACCTCGTCGAGCCCGGCGCCGGGCCAGGCGCCCGGCTCACCGCCGCCGGCTCCGGCCAGCTGATGATCCGAACCGCGGGGCTATCGCTCCTCGCTTTCGTCTTGGCGCTGTTCTGCGCCCCGGTCCTGGCCGCGCCGACCCATTATCCGGCCTTGACCGGACGGGTTGTTGACGACGCCCATGTGCTGAGCCCGCAGGTCCAGGCGGACCTCACCGCCAAGCTCGCCAACCTTGAGCAGGCGACCAGCCGCCAGCTTGTAGTTGTCACCCTGCCCGACCTGCAAGGCCAGCAGATCGACGACTATGGCGTCGGCTTGTTGCGCGCCTGGGGCATCGGTCAGAAGGGCGTCAACAACGGCGCGGTGTTCATCATCGTGCCGTCCGAACACAAGGTGCGGATTGAGGTCGGCTTCGGGCTCGAGGGCATTCTCACCGATGCCTTGTCGGGGGTGATCCTGCGCGAGGCGGTGATCCCGAAGTTCCGGGCCGGCGACATCCCGGGCGGCATTGTCGATGGGACAAACGCCATCATCGCCCAGTTGGCCGCCGATCCCAGCACCGCCGAACAGAAGATCGCCCAGGCCGAGCAGGCCCAGGGCGCGCCGGAGCACCACCGCAATCCCATCGGCGGTCTGATCCCGCTGATCTTTCTGTTCTTCATTGTCGCGAGAATGTTGCGCGGCGGCTTCGGTGGCGGCTTCGGCTGGCTGCTGCCGATGATGTTCCTGTCCGGCGGCCGCGGCGGCGGCTGGGGTGGCGGCGGCGGTGATTTTGGCGGCGGAGGTTTTGGGGGCGGCGGCTTTTCCGGCGGCGGCGGCATGGGGGGAGGCGGCGGCGCCTCGGGAGGCTGGTGAGATGCTAAGCACCCTGGACGAAGACCGCATCACCGAGGCGGTCAGCCGTTGTGAAACCGCCACCGATGGCGAGATCCTGGTGGTGCTGGCCGAGGAGGTCTCCAGGTACCGCGAGATCCCGCTGGCCTGGGCGGCCGCCTTCGCCCTGGCCCTGCCGCCGATCGTGCTGTCATTGAGCATCCAGCCCTTGGCCGATTTCGCCGCCAGCCTGTGGCTGACCGGTCAGGCAGCCGCCACCGGCGAGGCCCTGGCCATCGCCTTGGGTCTCTATGCGGCGATCCAGATTGTTCTGTTCCTGGCCGTGCTGGCCGTCGTCCACATCCCGGCCGTGCGCCGGGTCCTGACACCGAAGCTTCTCAAGCGGCATCGGGTCGCCAAGGCCGCCCACCATCAGTTCGCGGCGGTCAGCGCCCGGGCAGTGGGCAGCGCCACCGGCGTGCTGATCTTCGTCGCCCTGGCCGACCGCCAAGTGCAGATTCTCGCCGACGCCGGCATTCATCGGAAATGCGGCGAGGCCCCGTGGACCATGGCCGCCCAGGCCGTCGCCACGGCGATGAAGGGCGGGGCCGATCCGACCGCCGGCATCGTCGCGGCGGTGGATATCTGCGGCGCGGCCCTGGCCGAGCATTTCCCGGCTACGCCGGGGCGCACGCACGACTTTTCACCCCGGCCGATGGAAGTCTGACCGGAAGTCGGGCTGGGCGCATTGACGCCGGCCTCTCGGGCTTCGCAAATGCGGTCATGCAGGAAGTGATGACGCGGCTGATCGAGGCCGCCGCCAACGGCATGACCGCCAGCGTCTGGGCCGATCTCAAGGGCGACGCGGTCGCCGTGCGCGATCCGCATGGCGCGCGCAGCTTCGCCGAGATCAACGCCGCCGCCAATCGCATCGTCCGCTTCCTGCGCCGCCACGGGATCGGACCGGGCGATGGCGTCGCCCTGCTCTGCTCCAATCGGGCCGAGTTCGTGGAAGTGCTCAGCGCCGCCCTGCGCGGCGGCTATCGCCTGACGCCGGTCAACTGGCATCTGAACGCCGCCGAGGTCGCCTATATCGT
>DATBOH010000201.1:0-3219 GCA_036553915.1 Caulobacteraceae bacterium
CTGCGGCTCGCTCAAGGAGGCGCTCGACCACCTCGACAAGGACAGAGCCTTCCTCAAGAAGGGCGGCGTCTTCGACGACGACTTCATCGACGCCTACATCGCGCTCAAGATGGAGGAGGTCTTCCGCCTCCAGCTCCACCCCCACCCCGTCGAGTTCGATATGTACTTCAAATGCTGAAGCTGAGTGACTGAACTCCGCCATGCGAATCGCCAGATAATCGGCCGATGGCCAAGACCGCCGCCCAAGCGAGCCTGTTCGACGACGCCCTGGCGCCGGCCCATCCCTTGGCCGCCTATTCGGCCAAGGACATCGAGGTCCTCGAGGGCCTGGAGCCGGTCCGCAAGCGGCCGGGCATGTACATCGGCGGGGTCGACGAGCGCGCCCTCCACCACCTGTTCGCCGAAGTCCTCGACAACGCCATGGACGAGGCGGTGGCCGGCTTCGCCAAGGTCATCGAGGTCGAGCTGGCCGAAGATGGCGTGCTCTCGGTGCGTGACGATGGCCGCGGCATGCCGGTCGATCCGCATCCCAAGTTCCCGGGCCAGTCGGCGCTGGAAGTGATCATGACCGTCCTGCATTCGGGCGGGAAGTTCTCGGGCAAGGCCTATCAGACGTCCGGCGGCCTGCACGGCGTCGGAGTCTCGGTGGTCAATGCGCTTTCGGAGCGTGTCGAGGTCAAGGTCTGGCGCGACGGCTTCGAATGGCGTCAGGCGTTTTCGCGCGGCCGGCCGCTCGGGCGTCTGGAGAAAGGCGCGCCAAGCCGCCGCCACGGCACCCGGCTCGCCATGCTCCCGGATCCGGAAATCTTCGGCGAGGCGGCGGCCTTCCGTCCCTCCCGGCTGTATCGTATGGCCCGCTCCAAGGCCTATCTGTTTCGCGGCGTCGAGATACGTTGGAAATGCGCCGCCGAGCGGCTGATCGACGACACCCCGGCAGAGGCGGTGTTCCACTTCCCGGGCGGCTTGGCTGACTATCTGGCCGAGACGGCCGAGGGCCTGGCCACGGTCACGCCGACGCCTTTCGCCGGCCGAATCGAGCGCCAGGGCGCCGCTGGCGCGGTCGAATGGGCGGTGACGTGGACGCCGCAGGGCTTCGGCGAGGCCGATAGCTTCATGCGGTCCTATTGCAACACCGTACCCACCCCCGAGGGCGGAACGCATGAGGCTGGCCTGCGCGCCGTTCTTACCCGCGGCCTCAAAGCCTATGCCGAACTGAGCGGCGAAAAGCGCGGGGCGCTGATTACCGCCGATGACGTCGTCGCCCAGGCTGGGGCCTTGATCAGCGTCTTCGTCGCCAATCCGGAGTTCCAGGGCCAGACCAAGGAGAGGCTGTCCTCTATCGATGCTCAGAGGCTCGTCGAGGCCACCCTTCGCGATCCGTTCGACCACTGGCTGACCGCCCAGCCGCGGACCTCAGCAACGCTGCTCGCTTTCGTCGCCGACCGGGCCGAGGAGCGTCTCAAGCGGCGTAAGGACCGAGAGGTGGCGCGAGCTTCGGCGACTCGCAAGCTGCGCCTGCCCGGCAAGCTCGCCGACTGTTCCGGCAGCGCCAGCGACGGGACCGAGCTGTTCATTGTCGAAGGCGACTCGGCGGGAGGCTCGGCCAAGCAGGCCAGGAACCGGCGCACCCAGGCGATCCTGCCGCTCCGCGGCAAGATCCTCAACGTCGCCCAAGCGAGCCTCGACAAGACCGGCGCCAACAAGGAACTCGGCGATCTCATTCTGGCCCTCGGCGCGCAGCCCGGCGCCCGCTTCCGCGAGGAAGACCTGCGCTATGAGCGCATCGTCATCATGACCGACGCCGACGTCGATGGGGCGCATATCGCCTCGCTTCTGATCACGTTCTTCTATCGCTCCATGCCCGAACTGGTGCGCAAAGGCCGGCTGTACCTGGCGTTACCGCCGCTCTATCGCCTCAGCCACGGCGGCAAGACCGAATACGCCCGTGACGACGCCCACAAGGATGAGCTGCTCGCCACCCTCTTCAAGGGCAAGAAGCCGGAGATTGGCCGCTTCAAGGGCCTGGGCGAGATGATGCCGGCCCAGCTCAAGCAGACGACCATGGACCCGGCGACCCGCACCCTGGCGCGAGTGACGCTGCCGCGCGCCGAGGAGGCCGTCGAAGCCCTGGTCGAAACCCTGATGGGCCGCAAACCCGAACTGCGTTACCAGTTCATCCGTGAGAACGCCGAGTTCGCGACGGCGGATGTCGATCTTTAGGCGAGCAGACTGTGGCGTTGCTATGCTCACAATCGGTGTCCGATTTCGCTGCAGTGGGAGAGCATCATGGGCGGGGCTGAACGAGCCATCCTCGGGGCGCTCCTCGCCTCTGTCATAGCATCCGGAACGGCCGCGGCCGAACCGCGCGCAGCAACCTCTGACGCCCAAGGCGCCGGCGACCCCCGCGATAGCGCCATTGAAGCGCTTGAGCTTCGGTCCTATGCGGCCTGGAAGGCCAAGGACGCAGGCTTCTGGCCGGCATTCCTTTCCGAGCGGTTCATCGGCTGGGGCTCGTCGGGCCGGCTCGACAAGGCGACCGCCGCCCGTGAGCTGAGTGGCGGCGCCTGCGCCGTCGTCCAGGTCACAGGCGCGCAGGTCAGTTGGCTGACGCCGGCCGCCGCGGTCATCACGCATAAAACCTCAGTCGACGGCCCATGCGTCGGCAACGCGGCTCCGGGGGCTCGTTGGACAGCAACTGGCTACGTACTCGAGGGCCGCCGCTGGAAGGCGGCGTTCCGCGCCGAGGCTCCGATCGTCGATCCGAGCCAGCCGAAAGCCTCTCCGTCTGTCGCACTCGCGCCGGTGGGCCTGACGAAGCGCGACGCCCAGACGCAAGCGCTCCTTGATCAGGAACAGGCGCTCTGGTCGGCGTGGAAGGACAGGGATGCGAGGCGCCTCGATGCGCTGCTGCCGCCATCGATCCAGTTCATCAACATCTTCGGCATGCATCTGGCGACGCGAACCGAGGCGCTGAAAAACTGGTCGGGGGAAGGCTGTGACGTGAAGGGCTTCGACCTTGGCGACGCCAGGGCGACGATGTTCACCCCCGACTTCGGAATATTGACGCTCTATGCAACCGCCGATGGCTCCTGCTACGGCCAGAAGGTCGCTCCGGTCTGGACCTCGTCGTTCTACGTCAAGCGGGGGAAGGCCTGGGTGTGGAGCTTCGGCATCAATATTCCAGCCCGGGCCACGACCGGCTGACCGAGCGGCGCGGAG
>DATBOH010000247.1:0-2338 GCA_036553915.1 Caulobacteraceae bacterium
GTGGAAGGCGAACTCGACGATCTGCTCCTCGACTTTGAGACCGTGGGCGAAGACCGGCTGGTTCTGCTGATCAAGGCCGATCATCCCTGGGCGCGGATGGAGGACGTCGGGCCGGCCGAGCTCGCCGCCCAGACCTGGGTCGTGCGCGAGGAGGGATCAGGCACTCGCTCCAGCGTGGAGGCCGGGTTGCGGGCGGTGGGGATCAATCCCGCGACGCTGAACGTGGCGCTGACCCTACCGTCCAACGAGGCGGTGCTGGCGGCGGCGGAAGCGGGGGCTGGAGCCGCCGCGGTCTCCGAAAGTGTCGCCGCCTCCGCCCTCGCCCGCGGCGCTCTGGTCAAGGTGCGCTTTAACCTGCCGAGCCGCGCCTTCCGCCTGCTCCGTCACAAGGCGCGCCATCGCACCCGCGCTTCCGACGCCTTTGTGGCCCTGACCCGAACCCTGAAATTTCCAGAGCCCGTCGACGGCTATCAAATCTAGCTGGCGCTTCCGGCCGGAGCGAGCGCTTCGATCCACGCCGCGAAGGCCTTGATAAATCCGCCAAGGAAGGCCTGCGTGCCGTCGTTGGCGATGTCGCCTTTCTCGTCGAAAAGATGGGCCGCCCCCCCGATATAGGCTTCCGGCTGCGGCATCGCGGACACGTTCAGGAACACCAGCGACTGACGCAAATGATGGTTCGCGCCAAAGCCTCCGATGGCGCCAGGAGAGACGCTGATCACCGCGCCTGGCTTGCCGTTCCAGGCGCTGTGGCCATAGGGACGGGAGCCGACGTCGATGGCGTTCTTCAGGACTCCGGGGACCGAGCGGTTATATTCCGGCGTAATAAACAGAACCGCGTCGGCGGCGGCGATCGCCTGGCGAAAGGCGGTCCAGGCGGCCGGAGGCTCCTCGGTATCGACATCCTCATTGTAGAGCGGCAAGGCGCCGATCTCGACGATCTCCAGGCGCAGGTCGGGGCCACCAAGCGAGGCCAGGGCCTTCGCCATCGACCGATTGTACGAAGCCTTTCGAAGGCTGCCGACAAGGACGGCCACGGTGCGAACCTTGGTCATTTTTACGCTTTCGTTCGGGGTGGGGAGGGGCGCGGATCGAAGGCCTTGTCAGCTTACCATGGGCGGCGAGGATGTCGCGTCCGTCCGGCCCGGTCGTCCTGATACTCAACCGGCGTCGGACGACGTCGCCTTTTCATGTCAGAGTGCGCAACGCGAAGCGTTGAAACTTGGCGGGAGTGCTTCCATGGACCCAGCGGACTCCTTGATCCGGCTTCTTGCCAGTCTGACCGACCTGCTGCCGACACTGGAGGCGGCCTATAAGGACGTTCACGCCCACCCCGAACTTTCGATGCAGGAAGTCCGAACAGCCGGCCTCGCCGCGAAACATCTCGCCGACAACGGCTATGAGGTGACGACCGGGGTCGGTGAGACCGGCGTCGTCGGACTGCTGCGCAACGGCGAGGGTCCGACGGTCATGTTGCGCGCCGACATGGATGGCCTGCCGATCCAGGAGGCGACCGGACTGGCCTATGCCAGCACAGTCTCGGCGCCGGACTCGGCCGGCAAGACGACCCCGGTGGCGCATGCCTGCGGCCATGACATGCATGTGGCGTGGCTGATGGGGGCGAGCGCCCTATTCGCGCGCACGCGAGATGTCTGGAAGGGCGCCCTGATCGTGCTGTTCCAGCCGGGCGAGGAGACCGCGCAAGGCGCCAGGGCAATGATCGATGATGGCCTGGCCACCCGTTTCCCAAAGCCCGATGTCATTTTAGGCCAGCATGTCATGGTCGGGCCGGCGGGGACGCTCGCCGGGAGCTCCGGGCCAATCACCTCGGCGGCTGACAGCCTGCAGATTCGCCTGTTTGGCCGCGGCGCTCACGGATCGATGCCGCAGGCCAGTATCGATCCCGTGGTCATGGCCGCCTCGACGGTCCTGCGCCTCCAGACCATTGTCTCGCGCGAGGTCGCCGCCACGGAGGCCGCGGTGGTCACCGTCGGTGTGTTGCAGGCCGGCGCCAAAGAGAATGTCATCCCGGACGAGGCGATCATCAAGCTGAACGTCCGGACTTTCGATGCGGGCGTTCGCCAGCGTGTGCTCGCCGCCATCACCCGGATCGTCAATGCCGAGGCGGCGGCGTCGGGCGCGCCCCGGCCGCCGGAGATCACCCCGCTCGACAGCTATCCACTCAATGTCAACGACAAAGCGGCCAGTGACAGGGTCGCGGCGGCCTTCCGCGCCCACTTCGCCGCCGATCGCGTCTTCCATACCGGCCCGGCCCCGGCCAGCGAGGATTTCGGATGCTTCGGGACCGAGTGGCACGCCCCTTCGGTGTTCTGGTTTGTCG
>DATBOH010000262.1:0-6329 GCA_036553915.1 Caulobacteraceae bacterium
CTGGCCACCCATGGCGATGACCGCGGCTCTGGCCAGCTCGACGGCGTTGAACCTCTGCTGCGCCGAGCCGGCGACCACCACGGTGCTGGCGACCTTGCCATCGACGACACCGTTCAGGGCCACGACGCCATCGCCAATCTGTTTGCGATAGGTTTCGGCAATCGGTCGCAGATCCTTGCCGCCGACGCCCTCGAGCACCCGGCCGATGAACTTCACGCCAGCGACGTCTTCCGGACCGGCCCCGGCGTGGGCATCGCCACCCATGGCGATCTGCCGCTTGGCGTCGGCCAGGTCCTTCTCCAGGCGTCGCCGCTGGGCCTCCAGCGCCTCGACCCGCGCGCCCAGTTCGGCGACCGGAACCTTGAACTGTTCGGCCAGCCGCGCCGCCGCCGCCGCCCGCTCGCTCAGCCATAACCTCGCCGGTTCGCCGGTGAGCGCCTCTATGCGTCGCACGCCCGCCGCCACGCCCTGTTCTGAGACAATCTTGAACAGCGCGATATCGCCGGTGCGAGCCACGTGGGTGCCGCCGCACAGCTCTACCGAATAGGCTCCCTCGCCTCCCAGCGCATCGCCGAGCGAGAGCACGCGCACCTCGGCGCCGTACTTCTCGCCAAACAAGGCGATGGCCCCGGCCTCGATCGCCGCTTCGGGCGCCATCTGCCGGGTCTCCGCCGGGCGATTTTGGCGGATGACGGCGTTGACCTCGGCCTCGATGGCCTCGATCTCGGCCAGGGTCAGCGGTCCGCCATGACTGAAGTCGAACCGCATCCGGTCGCCGTCGACCAGCTGGCCCTTCTGGGAGACATGCCCACCGAGCACGTGGCGAAGCGCCGCGTGGGCCAGGTGGGCCGCCGAATGGTTCAGGCGGGTGCGGGCGCGACGCGCACCGTCGACAGCGAGAGTCACCGACTGGCCGAGCGTCAGCTCGCCCTCGAGGATCTCCAGTTCGTGAGCATGAAGTTCGCCGGCTTCCTTGCGCACGTCGATGACGCGCGCCCGGCCGCCTGGCCAGGTCGCCTCGCCGGTATCGCCGGCCTGGCCGCCGCTCTCGGCATAGAATGGCGTGCGATCGAACAGCGCTGCGACCGTCTGGCCGGCGGCCGCGCCAGACACTTCCCGTCCATCTTCAAGGAGCGCCAGCAGTTCGCCATCGCCCATCAGACTTTCGTAGCCGATGAAATCGGTCGCTCCGAGCCGTTCGCGGAGGCCGAACCACAGCGCCCCCGCCGCCTTTTGACCGGAACCTGTCCAGCTTTCGCGCGCCAGGGCCCGCTGGCCGTCCATGGCGGCCTCGAAACCGGCCATGTCGACCGACAGCCCGCGATCGCGCACCGCGTCCTGGGTGAGATCGACCGGGAAGCCATAGGTGTCATAGAGTTTGAACGCGGTTTCGCCCGACAGAACCGCTCCGGCGGCCAGGCCGGCGGTCGCCTCGTCCAGCAGCGCCATGCCCCGGCCGAGAGTGCGGCGGAACCGTTCCTCCTCCTGACGCAGGGTCTCGGCGATCAGCGGCAGGCCGCGCACCAATTCCGGATAGGCGTCACCCATGGTCTCCGCCAGCGTCGGGGCGAGGCGGTGCATAAGCGGCTCCTTGGCCCCAAGCAGATAGGCGTGGCGCATGGCCCGGCGCATGATCCGGCGCAGCACATAACCCCGCCCCTCGTTGGAGGGTCCGACACCGTCGGCGATCAGAAAGGCGCTGGAGCGCAGATGGTCGGCGATGACCCTATGCGAAGCCGCATGCTCGCCAACCGCCGCCACGCCGGTCTCAGCTTCGCTGGCGGCGATCAGTGTACGGAAGAGATCAGTCTCGAAAACGCTGTGGACGCCCTGGAGCACGCAGGCGGTGCGTTCCAGTCCCATGCCGGTATCGACGCACGGCTTGGGTAGAGGCTTGCTCGAACCATCGGCGAACTGCTCGAACTGCATGAACACCAGGTTCCAGATCTCGACGAAGCGGTCGCCGTCTTCGTCGGGCGAGCCGGGCGGCCCGCCGGCCACATCTGGACCGTGGTCGTAGAAAATCTCGGTGTTGGGGCCGAACGGACCGGTGTCGCCCATCGACCACATGTTTTCTTCCAGGCGAATAATCTTTCCATCCGGCAAACCGGCGATCTTGCGCCACAGACCCGCGGCCTCCTCGTCGGACGGATGCACGGAGACGATCAGACGCTCAGGCGCAAGGCCCAGGTCGCCGGTGACGAAACGCCACGCATAGTCGATCGCGGCATCCTTGAAATAATCGCCGAAGGAGAAGTTCCCCAACATCTCGAAGAACGTCAGGTGGCGCGCGGTATAGCCGACGTTGTCGAGGTCATTGTGCTTGCCGCCGGCCCTGACGCACTTTTGCGATGACACCGCACGCGGCGCCGGCGGCTTTTCCGAGCCGAGGAAATAGGTCTTCAGGGGCGCCATGCCGGCATTGATGAACAGCAGGCTGGGGTCGTTGCGCGGGGCCAGGGGCGCCGAGGGCAGCACCAGATGGTCGGCCGCGGCGAAGTAGCCGACAAAGTCGCTGCGCAAGGCTGAAAGAGAAGTCATCCGGCCGCGCATATCACCGCGGGCGACGGCGACAAAGCCTGGTCAGATGGCGGAGCGGATCTGATCCACCAGATCGGTCTTCTCCCATGAGAAGCCGCCGTCGGCCTCCGGCGTACGGCCGAAATGGCCATAGGCGGACGTCCGCGCATAGATCGGCCGGTTGAGACCCAGATGCTCGCGAATGGCCCTGGGCGTCGCCCCGCCGATCAATTCCGGAAGCAGGCGTTCGAGCCGGGCCGGATCGACTGTATTGGCGCCATGCAGGTCGACATAGAAACTCAAGGGGTGTGAGATGCCGATGGCGTAGCCGACCTGGATGGTGCAGCGCTGGGCGATGCCGGCGGCAACGACATTCTTGGCCAGATACCGGCAGGCGTAGGCGGCTGAGCGGTCGACCTTGGTGGGGTCCTTGCCGGAGAAGGCGCCGCCGCCATGTGGGGCGGCGCCGCCGTAGGTGTCGACGATGATCTTTCGGCCGGTCAGCCCGCAGTCTCCGTCGGGACCGCCGATGACGAAGTTGCCGGTCGGATTGACGTGCCATTCGGTCGCCGCGTCGATGAAGCCCTCCGGCAACACCTCAAGGATGTACGGCTTGACGATCTCGGCCACGTCGGCGGGCGACAGTCCGGCCCGATGCTGCGTCGACAGCACGATCGAGGCGGCGCGCACCGGCTTGCCCTGTTCATAGACCAGGGTCACCTGGCTCTTGGCGTCCGGCTCAAGGCCAAGCGAGCGGTCGGCGCGGCGGGCCTTGGCCAAGGTGCTGAGAATATTGTGCGAATACTGCAGGGTCGCCGGCATCAGCTCCGGGGTTTCGGCGGTGGCGTAGCCAAACATGATGCCCTGGTCGCCGGCCCCCTCGTCCTTGTTGCCGGCCGCATCGACGCCCATGGCGATATCGGCCGACTGGCTGTGCAGGTGACAGGCGAAATCGGCGGTCTTCCAGTGGAAGCCATCCTGCTCGTAGCCAATGTCGCGAACGGCGGCGCGGACCTTGTCCTCCAAGGACTCTACCACGCCAGCCGGGCCGCGCACCTCGCCCGCCAGGACGATACGGTTGGTGGTCACCAAGGTCTCGCAAGCCACGCGCGCCTGCGGATCGGCGGCCAAGAAGGCGTCGACCACGGTGTCGGAAATCCGGTCGGCGACCTTGTCGGGATGTCCCTCCGAAACGCTCTCGCTGGTGAATAGGTAGTGGGCGCGCGGCATGGACATGGAGAGGGTATCGACTCTGTTTGGAAAGGAGCGAGCGGCTGTAAAGCCTATCCGCGCCGCGGATGCTAGAGCGGGCCTTAGGAAAAGTGCGTGGCGGTTTTCCGCCCGCAACCCGCTCCAAATAAATCGGATCGATCACGATCATGGCGTTGGACTCAATCAATCCAAAGCCGTCGTGATCTAAGGGTGTATCGATCTCGATTCTAGTCTCAGGATAACCCAATGTCGCCGTCATTCAGCGTCCGCCCAGCCCGTCACCAGGATCGCCAACAATGGAACCCGCTATGGCTGGCCTACAACGCCTTCTATGGCCGCGCCGGCGCGACCGCTCTCGACCCCGAGATCACCGAAACGACCTGGGCCCGGTTTTTCGATGCAAGCGAACCGGTGCACGCCCTGGTGGCTGAAGCCGATGGCCAACTCATTGGCTTGGTTCACTATCTCTTCCATCGCAGCACCACCGCGATCGCGCCCGCCTGCTATTTGCAGGACCTGTTCAGCAGCCCCGCCGTGCGCGGGTCGGGGGTCGGCGGGGCCATGATCGCGGCTGTCTACGAGGCGGCTCGCGCCGCCGGAGTCCCGCGCGTCTATTGGCAGACGCACGAAACCAACGCTGTTGCGCGCTCGCTCTATGACAAGCTTGCCGCCCGCACCGGGTTCGTCGTCTACGCTCAGGCGCTGTAAAGGAGGCGTTGATGCCTATCGCCCTTGGTCTTGTCGGGATGCTTCTCGTCGCGCCGCTGGCTCATGCTGGCGCCGACGCGGCCAGAATATCGGCCCCGTCCCATCCACCGATCGTGGTCGGCACGACCGCCATCGGACCGGACCATGTCATTTCGGCGCGCAACACCGCCTATGGCCGGAACCTGTCGCCGGAGGTGAACTGGTCACCGGTTCCGGGCGCGCGCGCCTACGCCCTCATTCTCGATGATCCGGACGCCAGCCACCCGGCTCCGTTCGTCCATTGGCTTGTCTGGGACATTCCGGGCGCGGTCCATCGCCTGGCCGAAGGGATCGTTCCGGCTCCAGCCGTACAAGGCCGTAACGGCCGTGGCGAGGTCGGCTATTTCGGACCGCGACCGCCCAGCGGAACCCATCACTATCACCTGCGCCTCTATGCACTGCGCGGCCCGCTGGCGCTGGCTGCTGGGGCCGACCGTGAAGCCCTCGATACGGCCATGAAGGGCAAGGTTCTGGCCAGCGGCGAGATCATCGGCCTGGTCAGCGCTCCCAAGGGCTGAGCCCTAGCGAATGGGCATCGCGAGCGAAGCGCCGAGGAAAGTCCCGGCGTGGCTGTAGACCGAAGCCGGGCCGCCCGGGATCGGCTCGGAATCCGGGCCGATGCCGCCCAGACCGCACAGATAACCAGCCGATGCGACCGGGCCGTCTGGCCCGAAGCGATGGTCGACCTCGGTGCGCGGCTCGATCGGCCGCTCGATGGTCCCGCCTGCGAAATAGGCGCTGTCCAGCTCCAAACGCCGGTCGATCGGTGGCAGGGTCAGCTTCAGCGGCGCGGGCTTGTCGGCGGCCCGCGCTCCAAGCGCCGCGCACAACAGACAGCCGAGGATTGCGGTTCGCATGTCGAAACTCCGCCGCCATGGTGCGCCGATTGGGCAATCGAGGAAAGGGCACTGACGTCGGGGCGCCATAGGCGGCGGCGTCCGGCCTGCGCTAAGGATATTGGAACCAGCTGAGGAGCCTTCCACTCATGGATACGCCGGTCCACGGTTTCGATCTTGCCGCCCTCGCCCAGACGCCGCAGACCTTGCAGAGCGTCATCGACGCCGGCGACCTCTCCGGAGCGGTGACCCTTGTCTGGCGCAAGGGCGAGGTGGTGCGGACCGATGCCCTCGGGCAGGCCGACATCGCCGCCGGACGGCCGATGCGCCGCGATACGCTTTTCCGTATCGCCTCCATGACAAAGCCGGTGACCTCGGCCGCCGCCTTGATGTTGATGGAAGAAGGGGCGTTCCAGCTTTCTGACCCGATCGCACGCTGGGCCCCCGAATTTGCCGACATGCGGGTGCTTGATGACGCGACGGGGCCGCTCGACAAGACCCATCCGGCCCGGCGACCGATCACCTTCGACGATCTTTTTACGCATCGGGCCGGCCTCGCCTATGGCTTCACCTCAGTGGGGCCGATCGCCCACGCGCACCAGCGCGCGCTCGGCGACGTGCTCAACACCGACATGAGTCCAGATGCGTGGATGGCGGCGCTCGCCAGCCTGCCGCTCAGCTACGACCCGGGCGAGCGCTTTCACTACAGTCACGCCACCGACGTGCTCGGCTTTCTGGTCGGCCGCATCGCCAAGATGGACTTCCGCGACTTTCTAATGCGGCGCGTTTTCGGCCCGCTCGGCATGACCGACACCGATTTCTATATCCCGCCAGAGAAACGCGGCCGCGCCGCCGTCGTCTACCGCCAGGACGACAAGACCGGAGCGCTGGACGAGGTCGTCTTCAAGCGCTGGGACGCACCACCCCCGTACTGCGGCGGCGGCGGCGGCCTGGTCTCCACCGCCGACGACTATCTGAAGTTCGCCCGGCTGCTGATCGGCCGCGGTGAAGTCG
>DATBOH010000022.1:0-15555 GCA_036553915.1 Caulobacteraceae bacterium
CGATCCTGGAGTTCTTGGGGAGGGTCAGCTGGACCACGGGCGAACCTTGCGTTGTGTCGACGCGGCCATGATCAGTACACCCGCGCCTTGGGCGGGATGTAAGCTACGTCGTTGGTGAGCGTGTAGGCATGCACCGGACGATAGTCGATGCGTACGTCCCCGCTGGCGTCGTCGAACCAGGCCAGTGTGTGCTTCATCCAGTCTTCGTCGTCTCGCTCAGGGAAATCTTCGCGCGCATGGGCCCCCCGGCTCTCGGTGCGATTGACCGCCCCGGCGACGGTGACCAGGGCCTGGGCGATGAGGTTCTCGAACTCCAGGGTTTCCATGAGGTCGGAATTCCAGATCAGGCCGCGGTCGGAAACCCGCAGGTCGGTGCGCTTGGCCTGCACCGCTTCGAGGCGGGTGAGGCCGGACTGGAGCGTTTCACCCGTGCGGAAGACCGCGGCGTCTTCCTGGGTCGCGGCCTGCATCTGGGCGCGCAGCTCGGCCGTCGGCGAGCCGCCGCTGGCGTGGCGGAGGCGATCGAAACGCGCCAGATGCGGGTCGGTCCAGGCGTTCTGCGGCTCCGGCTGCGACGCGCCGGCTTTCAGGTCTTCCGCGCAGCGCAGGCCCACGGCGCGCCCGAACACCACTAGGTCGATCAGCGAATTCGAACCTAGGCGATTTGCGCCGTGTACGGACACGCAGGCGGCCTCGCCTACGGCCATAAGGCCGGGAATGACCGTGTCCGGATCGTCGCCTCGTAGCGTGACCGCTTCGCCATGGAAGTTCGTGGGAATTCCACCCATGTTGTAGTGCACGGTCGGCAGCACGGGGATCGGCTGGCGGGTGACATCGACCCCGGCGAAGATCCGGGCGGTCTCGGATATGCCCGGCAGCCGCTCATGCAGCACTTTCGGATCGAGATGGTCGAGGTGCAGGAAGATGTGATCCTTCTTCGGCCCAACGCCGCGGCCCTCGCGGATCTCGATGGTCATGGCGCGGCTGACCATGTCGCGCGGGGCAAGGTCCTTCACCGACGGCGCATAGCGCTCCATGAACCGCTCGCCTTCGGAATTGGTCAGATAGCCGCCTTCGCCGCGCGCCCCCTCGGTAATCAGGCAGCCGGCCCCATAGATTCCGGTGGGGTGGAATTGCACGAATTCCATGTCCTGAAGCGGCAGCCCGGCCCGCAAGGCCATGCCGCCGCCATCGCCGGTGCAGGTATGGGCGCTGGTGCATGAAAAATAGGCCCGACCATAACCGCCGGTGGCGAGAATGACGCGCTGGGCCGAGAAGCGGTGCAGGGTCCCGTCATCGAGCTTCCAGGCGGTGACGCCGCGTACCGCGCCCTCGTCCATGACCAGGTCGAGAGCGAAGTATTCGATGAAGAATTCGACCGCGTGCGACAGCGCCTGGCCGTACATGGTGTGCAGCATCGCATGGCCGGTGCGGTCGGCCGCCGCGCAGGTGCGCTGAATGGGGGCCTCGCCATAGTTGCGGGTCATGCCGCCGAAGGCGCGCTGATAGATCTTGCCGTCCGGCGTGCGCGAAAACGGCAAGCCCCAATGTTCGAGCTCATAGACAGCGTCTGGAGCGTTGCGGACCAGATATTCAATGGCGTCCTGGTCGCCCAGCCAGTCCGATCCCTTGACGGTGTCGTACATGTGCCAACGCCAGTCGTCGGCCCCCATGTTGCCAAGGCTGGCCGAGATTCCGCCCTGGGCGGCCACGGTGTGCGACCGGGTCGGAAACACCTTGGTGATGCAGGCGGTCTTCAGTCCGGCCTCGGCGCATCCAAGCGCCGCGCGCAGCCCCGAGCCGCCGGCCCCGACCACGACCACGTCGAAGCTGTGATCGATGAAGCTATAGGCGGCCATCAGACGGCTCCGGAGCCGAGGACGACGCTGAGCACGCAGACCACCGCCAACACCGCCGCTGCCGCGGCGACGAAGGCATTGAGCACGAGCAGCGCCACGCGGGCGATGCGCCCGTCGACGTAGTCCTCGACAATGACGCGAACGCCGAGCTGAGCGTGATAGAAACCGGCCAGCAGCAGCAGGATGGTCAGGGCCGCGTCGAGGGGCTGCGCCAGCCAGCGGCGAACGCCATCGAAGTCGCTCCCTGCCAAGCGCGCGCCCGACCACAGGACCCAAGGGGCCAGCAGCAGGATGGCGACCGCCGAAACCCGCTGACCGATGAAGTGACCGACGCCGTGCTTGGCCGAGCCAAGACCGCGAGCGCGCCGCAGTGGCGTCACAAGGTCGCTCATGACGCCGCTCTCACGGCCGTGACGATCCAGGCCCAGAAGCCAAGGTTGGCGGCCAGAGCGAACAGCCCGGCGCCCCAGGCGGTGGCGTCGGCAGTCTTGAGCTGGAAGCCGAACCCGAGATCCCAGGCCAGATGCCGGATCCCATTGGCCAGGTGGAAGAAGAGCGACAAGGTGACCATGAACAGGATTGCCAAGCCTGGGAGCGAAGCGAGCGCTCCGGCGACGGCGCTAAAGGCGACCGGCCCAGCGGCGAGGGCGTAGAGCCAGGCGACCAGGATCAGCAGGCCTGCCCAGAGGGCGACGCCGGTCACTCGGTGCAGGATCGAGGCGGCCATGGTGACATGCCAGCGCCAGATCTGCATGTGCGGCGACAGCGGCCGCGTCTGATCGAGTCGTGGAATTTCGGCCATGTCGCGCCGCGCGATTACCCTTCCAGCCTGTCGGACGTGACGGTTGTTTAGGGCCTAGAGCGGCGGTGTCAACGAAGCGCCATCGCCAGGACGGCGCCAAGCCTCAGGCGAAGCGGATCTGACGCCGGCGAAGCGCTGCGCCGAGCCCGCCGAACCCGGCCAGCATCAGCAACCAGGCGGCCGGTTCAGGTATGGCGGCCGCCGACAGACTGAAATTGTCGAAGTCGCCCTGGCCGCCGCCGATGTTGGCGACATCGATGCCAATCGACTGGCCGCTGGTCAACGCCGTGAAGGTCGCTTGATACAGAGTCCAATTGCCTTGGGTGAGCGCCGCTCCCGTGGCCGCGATTGGCGTGCCGCCGATCATCAGGTCGACGGTGTTGACCGGCAGCGTCTGGTCGTTGCGCCAGCCTTCGTAGAAACTCAGGGTGTAGGTATCGCCGGCGACCGTTGTCGCGCCCAGGAGCTGGGCAAACGTTCCGCCATTTGAATAGGCCACCGTAGGACCGGACTGACCGCCGGCGGTGTTGAAAAACACGCTGGTCGAATTGCCTGGCTGCCACTCGCCCGTTCCGCCTGTAACGGTCCAGCCAGGGATCGAGCCGCTGTTATATTGGCATCCGACGACGCTGCCACAGCCGGCCGTCAGGTTGAACCCGCCGACCGGAGCGGTTTCGAAAGAGGGGTTGGTGATCGTGATTGCGGCCGCCTGGGCGTTGGCGGCGAGCATCGCCAGGACCGCTCCCGCGAGCAGCTTATTGATGACCTTCATCTGGTTAGCTCCCAAACCCGCGCAGGCGCCCACCCCGATGCCTGCATTATGCCGCAATTGGATCCCTGCCACAACGGCGGTCGTGCGCGCCAGGTTCCGGCATATCGCGAGATTTTGCGCGATTGTCGTCACGCCAAAGGGCGACCCCGCTCTACAGCGGTCAGGAGCCGTCAGAGGCTTGGAATGTCGCGCGTCAGGCCAGGCGCGTCTGGCGCCGGCGAAGGGCCGCGCCGAGGCCGCCGAAGCCGACCAGCATCAAGGCCCAGGTCGCTGGCTCGGGCAGTTCGGTCTGGGTCAGGGTGATGTGGTCGAAATCGCCTTGTCCGCCGTGGTTGGCGAGGGAAATCTCGATCAGAGACCCGGACGCCGGGGCGAGGTATGTGGCGGTGAATTCAGTCCAGTTGCCCTGGGTGAGGCCGGCGCCGGTGGCGATGGTCGGCACGCCATTGACGATCAATTCAACCGTATTGGCCGGCATGCCCTGATCTTTGCGCCAGCCCTCCCAGACGGTGAGTGTGTACAGTTCGCCGCCCACGCTGGTTTGCGACAGGGTTTGGGTGATGGCGCCGCCGGCGGTGAAGCCGACCGTCGAGCCGTCCTGGCCCCCTGGCGTATTGAAAAAGTGCGTGCTCGTCCCCGGCTGCCATTCGCCGGTAAAACGACCGGTGGTGATCCAGCCCGGAACCGAGCCGTACTCATAGTGGCAGCCTGGCTGAAAGGCGCACCCACCGGTAAGCGGGAAGCCGCCGCCCGGAGCGGTTTCAAATGACGGATTGTTGACCGTCAGCGTTGTCACGACCACGGCGTTGGCGGCCGTGGAGGCCAGGGCCAAGGCGACGCCAGCTAGAAGGATGCGGGTCAGCGACATCGGCCACTCCAACGCTCTTGAGGCCGCGAACAGCCCGCGGCGCCCGATTGTTGCCATGCAGAGGCCCAAAAGGCAAGTGCGCGAAGCGACGCGCGGGCATTGGCCGCCGGCCTCAGTCGACCTGATCGATCCAGCTCTGCGAGCGCATTTCCTCAAGCCGCGAACGGGTTCGCTGAAACTCGAAAGCCTGGTCCCCGAAGCGATAGACGGCGTCGGGCTCAACGGTCGCCAGCACGACGGTCCGACGCCGCGATTCATAGAGCGCGTCGATGAGAGTGGCGAAGCGGCGCGATTCGTCGCGGCGCTCCGGGCCGAGGGCCGGCAGGCCTTCGATGAACACCGTCTCGAAGCGGTCGGCGATGGCGAGGTAGTCAGCCGGTCCGAGGGCGAGGCCGCAGAGGCTGGCGAACTGAGCCCGCAGCAGATGGCCCGCGGCGCGCGGCCAGTGTTGACGGCGGCCGAGCACTTCGATCGTCGCGCCGATTTCGGCGTCAGGCCCAAGCATCTGGGTCCAGAGCCGATCGAACCGCGCGGCATGGTCGGGATCATTGGGCGAAAACCAGGTTCCGGCCGCTCTCAGGCGCGCCAGGCGCCAGTCGCGCGCTCCGTCCACGGCGACAACCGCGAGACGTTCCTCAAGCATGGCGATGAACGGCAGAAACAACTGGCGGTTGAGCCCATTCGCATAGAGATCGCCGGGGCGCCGGTTGGAGGTCGCCACCAGGGTGACGCCACGGGCGAAGAGCGCCTCGAAAAGGCGGCCGAGAATCATCGCGTCGGCAATGTCGGTCACGGCCAATTCGTCGAAACATAACAAAGAGGCCTCACGGGCGATGACCTCGGCCACCGGAGCGATGGGATCATCGCCGCGAGCCCGGCCGAATTGGGCCCGACGCGCGGCCGCCCCGCCGGCGCGCCACAGATTCACCAGGGCGTGGACCCGGTTCATGAACAGATGAAAATGGGTGCGCTGCTTAGCCGTCATGGGCGTGGAGGTGAAGAACAGGTCCATGAGCAGGGATTTGCCCCGCCCCACCGGCCCCCAGAGGTAGACGCCGCGCGCCGGCTTGGGTCGACTGAGCAGACGCCGACCATTGACCGCCAGCTCGCCTTGCAGCCGTTCGAGTTCAGCCACGGCGGCGGCCTGACCCGGATCGGGCGAGAGGCCGCCCAGGCGCAGCATGTCGCCATAGGCGGCGCGAATACCCATGCGGCCGGTTAGACCGCGGCCCGCGGTTCCACAACCGCTCGATCGACGAGGGGCGTCGTCGCCCCTTGCGGGAAGACGCCCGGCGCGTTCATCTGCGACCATGCTCTTGGCCGCCGCCGGCGATTTCCGTCTCGACCATGACGCCGACACCGCGGACTTCGGAGCGGCTGTGGGCCACGCCTTGCGTCGCGGAGAGGCCGTCTGCCTCTCCGGTCCCCTGGGGGTTGGCAAATCGGTGCTGGCGCGTGGCGTGATCGCCGCTGTCGCGCCGACTGAGGCCGAGATTCCCAGCCCCAGCTTCACCCTCGTGCAGTTCTATGTCGGCGAGCGCCTCAGCGTGGCGCATTTCGATCTCTTCCGTCTCGAACGCGCCGACGAAGCCTTCGAGCTTGGCCTCGATGAGGCCTTGGAGGACGGGGCGGCGGTGATCGAATGGGCCGAAAAGCTGGGCCGGCATCTGCCGCGCCATCGCCTGGACATTGTCCTTTCGCTGGATGGCGAACGGCGCCATGCCCGCCTCCGACCCCATGGGGCCTGGGAGGATCGTCCGCTTGATTTGTGATCGCCAGGAACAGCGGCGCGCATTCCTGGACGCCGCCGGCCTGGCTACGGCCCGTCGCGAGCCTTTGGCGGGCGACGCCTCGACCCGCCGCTACGAGCGCCTGCATCGCCCGAACGGCGCTAGCTTGATCCTGATGGATCAGCCGCCTTCGCTGGAGGCCGAGCCCTGTCCACCGGCGGCGACGCCTGGCGAGCGGGCCGCCCTTGGCTACAATGCCCTGGCCCGGCTGGCGGCTGGGCGCGTCGAGGCCTTTGTCGCCTGCGCCGGATATCTCAACGGCTTAGGATTGTCGGCCCCGCGGGTGGTTTTCGCCGACCCGCCAGCCGGATTCGCCGTGCTGGAGGATCTGGGCGACGACCTGTTCGCGCGCCTGATGGCCGCGGGAGCGGACGAAGCGCCGCTTTATGAAGGAGCGATCGCCGTCCTCGCGCGCCTGCACGCCGAAACGCCGCCGGACGTCCTGAGCGGCTATGGCGCCCGCTGGCCCCTGCTCGCCTATGACGATCTGGCGCTGAAGACTGGGGCCGATCTGTTGCCGCAATGGCTGCCGAGGTTTACCGGCGCTCCGGCCCCGAGCGCCGAAGCGATGGTTGAATGGGACGCCTGTGGGCCCCGGTGCTCGTGCGCGGCGACGCCGGCGCCAGCGTCTTTTGCCTTCGCGACTACCACGCTGAAAACCTGCTGTGGCTGCCGCTTCGGGAAGGGCCTGCGAGGGTGGGGCTGCTGGATTTCCAGGACGCCTTGCGCGCCCATCCGGCGTGGGATCTGTCGATGCTCCTGCACGACGCCCGTCGGGAAGTGACGCCGGAGCGCGAGCGCGCCAGCCTGGCGGCCTATTTTGCCTTGCGTCCTGACATCGGCCGTGAGGCTTTCCTCACCGACTATCACGCCCTTGGAGCGCTCAACATCAGCCGCATTCTCGGGCTGTTCGCTCGCCTGGTAGTGCGCGACGCCAAGCCTCGCTATGCGACCTACATCCCCAGGTTGTGGCGCTACCTCGATCGCTGCCTGGCCGACCCCGGGCTCACCGGCCTGGCTGCCTGGTTCGATCGCCATCTGCCAGCGACGGCGCGCGTCGCATGAGCCGGCCGGGCGGGGTTCGGCCAACCACCGCGATGGTGCTGGCCGCCGGGCTCGGCACGCGGCTCCGGCCGCTTACGCTTGAGCGTCCCAAGGCGTTGGTGGAGGTCGCCGGCCGACCCCTGATCGATCATCTTCTCGACCGATTGGCAGGCGCCGGGGTCACCCGGGCGGTGGTCAATGTGCATGCCTTCGCCGACCAGCTGGAAGATCATCTCGCGCGCCGGCGCGACCTGGAGATCATCATTTCGGATGAGCGCGAACAGCTCCTGGAGACCGGCGGCGGACTGAAAAAGGCCCGTTCGCTGCTCGGCCGGGACCCGATCCTGGTGGCCAATATCGACAGCGTGTGGACCGAGCCGGCGCTGCTCGACGATTTGATCGCGGCCTGGGACGGTGCGCGAATGGACGATCTTTTGCTCGTCATCGCGCGCGAGAGGGCCCGCGGTTTCGATGGGCCAGGGGATTTCTTCCTGGCGCACGATGGCCGCTTGCAACATCGCGGCGCGCGGCCGTCCGCGCCCGTGGCCTTCATGGGCGTGCATATCCTCGATCCCAATCGCATCGACGCCTGGCCGGCCACCGCGCACAGCATCTTCACGCACTGGATGGGCTTCGCCGAGGCAGGCCGGTTACATGGCGTGGAGGCCGCCGGCTTGTGGATGCACGTCGGCGATCCGGCGGCGCGCGAGCTCGCCGAGCGCGAACTGGCGGCGCCGGCGTGATCGATCCCTGGGGCGGGCCAGAACCTCGCTGGTTCACGATCTCCGCGCATCGACCGTTTCTTGCCGATCTGGCGCGCGGAATCTGGTCGGCGATGGCCGGCCACGCGCCAGAACAACTCTCCGAGGTGATGGTCCTGCTGCCGACTCGGCGCGCCGTGCGCGGGCTGGCCGACGCCTTTCGCACGGTGGCGTCCGGCGCCGCGCTGCTGCCGCCGCAGATGCGCGCCATCGGCGATCTGGACGCCGCTGAACCGCCCTTCGAGCCGGCCGATCTGGCCCTGGATCTGCCAGCAGCCGTCTCGGTGGGCCGGCGCCGGTTCGAACTCGCCGGCTTGGTGACCCGGCACTCTGGCTTGCTCGACCGGCAGTTCGACGCGGCCACGGCGTTGAGGTTCGCCGAGGCCTTGGCGGAACTCTTCGATGGCATCGCGGTCGAGGAGCTGGGCGAGGATGTCGATCTGGCCGCCGCCGTCGACGGCGATTTCGCCGCCCATTGGCTGTCTTCCGTCGGCTTTCTCGAGGCCGTGCGACTGGATTGGCGCAAGCGGCTGGCCGAACTCGGTCTCCAGGATGTCGCCGTGCGTCGGGTGGCCTTGATCCGGGCCCTGGAAAACCGCTGGCGCGTCTCGCCGCCGACCCAGAAAGTCATTGCGGCCGGTTCAACCGGCTCGACCAAGGCGACCGCGGGTCTCCTCGCCGCCATAGCGGCGTCCCCGACCGGGGTGGTGGTGCTGCCCGGCCTCGACCAGTCGCTGGCCGATGCCGCCTGGGCGGCGGTCGATGACCAGCACCCCCAGGCCAGTCTCAAGCGATTGTTGCAGGCCAGCGGCGTCGGCCGCCAGCAGGTCAAAGCGTGGCCGGGCTCGGCCGAGGCCATCGATCGCCCGAGGTGGCGCCGACGTCTGATCAACGAGGCCTTGCGGCCGGCCGCGAGCACATCTGACTGGCTGAACGTTATTGAGGATCTGCGGCAGGAGTGCCGCACGCTCGATCCCATCGCCGAGGGTCTGGCCGGTTTGACCGTGGTCGAGGCCAGCGACGAAGAGGAAGGGGCCGCGGCCGCGGCCCTGCTGCTGCGCGAGGTTCTTGAGACATCCGGCCGCACCGCCGCGCTGGTCACCCCCGACGCCGGTCTGGCGCGCCGGGTGGAGGCTCGCCTGACGCGCTGGGGCGTCACTGGCGATTCATCGGTCGGCCGATCGTTGGCGGCCAGCGTTCCAGCCGCCCTGGCGCGGTCGCTGGCGTCGGCCGCCGTCGACGGTCTCGACGCGGTTGTCCTGCTCAGCATCGCCAAGCACCCGCTGGCCGACTTCGGCATGACCGCTGAGACGCTGGCGGAGGGGAGACTGGAATTCGAGCGTCATGGACTGCGCGGTCCGCCGCCGCGGAGCTGGGACGAACTTGCAAATCGCCTTTCCAAAGCCGGCGATCCGGCGAAGGCCCTGGCGGGGCGGGTTCGCCAGGCCGTGGAGTTGGCCGCCGCCCCCTTCGCGGCCCTCGCCACCGCCGAGCAGGCGGCGAAGGCGCTTGTGGGCGCCCTCGATGCGGTGGCTGGCGAAGGGCTTTGGCGCGGGCAGGCCGGGGCTCGTCTGGCCGCGGTATTCGCCGGCCTGATCGAAGACACCGACAGCTTGCCGCCGGTGACTGCCTCTGGATTCGCACAGCTTTTCGACGGCTTGCTCGAGCATGAGACGGTGCGGGCTGGCGGGGCCACGCATCCACGCCTGGCGATTCTGGGCGTGCTGGAAGCGCGACTGGTGGCCGCCGACCTGGTGATTCTCGCTGGGCTTGAGGAAGGGATGTGGCCCGCCGGCGAGGCCATCGATCCGTTTCTGTCGCGCCCGATGCGCGCCCGCCTGGGCCTGCCGCCGCCTGAACGCCGCATCGGTCTGGCCGCCCATGACTTCGCCCAGGGCGCATGCGCGGCCGAGGTGGTTCTCCTGCATATCAAGCGGCGAGCTGGGGCGCCGACGACCCCGTCACGCTGGCTGTGGCGTCTTCGAACCCTGGTCGAGGGGGCCGGGCTGGTCATGCCGGATCGTCCACAGCTTCTGGACTGGGCGCGGGCGCTCGACGCGCCGCTGGCCAATCCGCCGGCCAGCCTCACGACCGCCCAATGCCCGCGGCCGACGCCGCCGCTGGCCGCTCGCCCGCGCGCCATGGCGGTGACCACCGTCGAGACCTGGGTGCGCGATCCCTATTCCCTCTATGCGCGGCGGATCCTCGGCCTGGAAGCGCTGGATAGGCCCGGAGCCGCCGCCGATGCGCGGGCGCGCGGGTCAGCCATTCACGCCGCCCTCGAAAACTTCGTCAAGGCGTGGCCGGATGCGCTGCCGACCGACGCGGCGGCGATCCTGACCGGCTTGATCGTCACGGAATTGGAAAGGGCCGGTCTTGGCGCGACGGCTCTGGTGCGTGAGCGGATTCTGGCTGAGCGACTAGGCCCAGAGCTGGCCGCCCTGGAGGCGCGCCGACGGCCCGGTCGGAGCCTGCATGTCGAACAGTGGGGCCGGCTGAGCTGGACGTCCGCGGGTGGCGAATTCACCCTTTCCGCTCGCGCCGACCGCATCGAGATTGGCGCCGAGGGCGCCGCCATCGTCGACTACAAAACCGGCGTTTCGCCCACCGCCAAGCAGGTCTCCTCCGGCCTCTCTCCGCAACTCAGCCTGACCGCCGCCATCCTCGAAGCCGGGGGGTTCGCCGGCCTGCCAGCCCGTGCGGGGGACGCGCTTGTCTATATCGAGGTCCGCGGGGCCAGCCACGGGGTCGCCGAAAGGCCTGTCGACAAGGGTGAGGCGCGGGCGCTGGCCGCCGCGGCGCTCGACCGGCTGAAGCGACGCGTCGAGGCTTTCGACGAACCGGCAACGGCCTATCCGTCGCGCGCGGCGATGCAGTTCGCCCGCCAGGGCGGCGACTTCGATCACCTGGCGCGGTTCTGGGAGTGGGGCGTGATTGACGATACGGAGGCAGAATCGTGAGCCGGCCGGCCGTGTCGCCCGAGCGTCTGGCTTCCGATCCAAAAGCCTCGGCGTTCGTGGCCGCCAACGCCGGTTCTGGCAAGACCTCGACCCTTGTGGATCGCGTGGCGCGGCTGCTGTTGGCTGGGGCGGCCCCGCAGACCATCCTGTGTGTAACCTTCACCAGGGCGGCCGCGGCCGAGATGCAGCGGCGGCTGTTTGAGAAGCTGGGCGCCTGGGCGGTGATGGACGATCCGGCGCTGCACGCCGTTCTGGTCACGCTGGAGGAGGCCGAGCGCGACCTCGCCTCCGCCCGCGCCTTGTTCGCGCAGGCGCTGGATACGCCCGGCGGCCTCAAGATCCAGACCATTCACGCCTTCTGCGAGAAGGTGTTGCGGCGCTTCCCCTTGGAGGCGGGCGTTTCGCCTGGCTTCGCTGTTCTGGACGATGCGGCGGCCGCTCAGATCAGCCGCCGGGCGCGCGCGGCCGTCGCCGAGGCCGTGTTGGCCGCGCCGAAAGGGCGTCTCGCCCAGGCCTATGAATTCTTTTGCCTCGAACTTGAGTTCAGCAAGTTCGAGGACCTCTGGAAGACGCTGATCGCGGAACGTCGGGCCCTCAGCGCCTATATGGCCCAATGTGCGGCGTCCGGTCCGGGCATCGAACAGGCGATTTGGCGGGCCTGCGGTTTCGATTGTCCCTCGACGGTCGCGGCGGTCGAAGCCGAAGCCTTGCAGCGCTGCCGCGCCGCTCACTGGCGCCGAGCCATGGCCGGCATCAGGGACGCGAAAGTGCGCGACGCCATGCGCGAGGCCGCTGATGAAGGCGACTTCGCGGCCTACAGTTCGGTTTTCATGACGAGGGCGGGCGAAGCGCGCAGTCGCGCCCCTGCGGGCGCGCCCCACGTCCCGGCATGGTTCGCGCTCGAACAGCAGCATTGTCTGACGGCCCTGGAGCGGCGCGCGGCCGCCCGCATGGCCGAAGGCACAGTGCACGCCATGGTCCTGGGCCACGCCTTCGGCAGTCTCTATGAGGCCGAAAAGGCCGCGCACGGCGGCCTGGATTTTGGCGATCAGATCAGCCTTTGCCAGCGCCTCCTGGCGCGCGGCGAAGACGCCGCCTGGGTGCTGTACAAACTCGATGGCGGACTTGCCCATGTCCTGGTCGACGAAGCGCAGGATACCTCGCCCGAGCAATGGGACATCGTCCGCCGGCTGAGCGCCGATTTCTTCCATGGCGAAGGCGCCAACCGCGCCATTCGCACCGTGTTCGCGGTCGGCGATCCCAAGCAGTCGATCTTCGGGTTCCAGGGCTCCGCCCCCCAGCAGATGGCCCAGGAGGAGGAGCATTTCGCGGTCGCGGCCCGCAACGCCAAAGCCCGCTTCCACCGGGCGCCGCTGATCCGGAGCTGGCGCTCGCGGCCGGAGATTCTGGAGGTCGTCGACAGGGTCTATTCCAATCCGGAACTGCGCGACGGGCTGGCGGCCGCTTCCGCCAACGTCGCCGCCGCTCCGCCCAGGCATGTGGCCGTGCGCCAGGCGGGCGGTTGTGTCGATCTCTGGCCGCTGGCCGAAGGTGTGGGGGCGGAAACGTCGGAAGATCCTTGGGCGCCGGTCGATGTCGAGCGTGGCCTGACGGCCGACCGGATTCTGGCTGAGCGGATCGCCGCCGAAGTCAAGGCGATGGTGGCGCAGGGCGCGTGCGTGGGTGTCGCCGGCGACGATGCGGAGCGGCCTTGCCGTTATGGCGACGTGCTGGTGCTTTTTCGTCGGCGTGGCCGCCTGTTCGCCGAGACCATCCGAGCTTTTCGACGTCGCGGCGTGCCGGTGGCGGGCGCCGATCGTTTTAAACTGGCCGAGCACGGCGTGTTCGCCGACCTGATGGCGTTCGGCCGATTCATTCAGTTTCCCGCCGACGATCTGGCGCTCGCCGAGGTGCTGCGGGGGCCGTTGTGCGATGTCAATGAAGAGGGGCTCTTCGATCTGGCGCATGGGCGCCAGGCGAATCTGTGGACCGAGCTCGCCCGGCGCGCCGGCGAGCGACCGGAATGGGCGGCGGCCGCCGCTCTGCTCGAATGGGCGATGGCGCAGGCCCGGGCGCGAGCCCCGTTCGACCTCTATGGCCGGCTGTTGATGCGCCTTGACGACGCCGGACGTTCGATGCGGCAGCGGATCCTCACCCGGCTTGGCCATGAGGCGGAACAGGCGCTCGACGCCTTCACAGACCAGACGTTGGCCGCCGAATCCTCTGGCGTGGTGACGCTCGAAGGCGTGCTGGCCTGGATGGAAAGCCTCAATGTGGAAATCAAGCGCGAACAGACCCAGGGCGGCGGCGATGAAGTTCGGGTGATGACCATTCACGGCGCCAAAGGCCTTGAAGCGCCGATCGTCTTCCTGCCGGACACGTCCATGAAACCGCAACGGCAGGGCGGTCGATTGATCAAGACGGACGCCGGCGCCTTTCTCTGGGCGCCAAAGGGCTATCCCTCGCCTGTCTCGTCCGCCGCCACCGCGGAACTGGATCTGGCCCTGAAGCACGAGACCGCACGCCTGCTCTACGTCGCCATGACCCGGGCCAGAGACCGGCTGATCATCTGCGGGGCGGCCAGTCGCCAAGCTTGGCGCACGCGCGGGAGCTGGTACGAGGCCGTGGCGGCGGCTTTCGACACCTTCGAGACCCGGACGATCCCCGTCGACGGCCTCGGCGATGGGCGGCGCTTTGGCGCCGACCCCCGCATCGCTGCGCGATCGACCCAACCTCCCATGTCGGAAATCCCGCTGCCGCCCTGGAGTCGCCGCGTCGCCGACGCCGAGACCGGCGGCGAGCGCCTGGCTTTCCCGTCGCGCGAAGAGAGCGAGATCATCGACCAGGGTCTATCGCCATTGGCGGCCATCCAGGGCCTTGGCCGACTGCGACGCGGAGCGCTCATCCATCGGTTGCTGCAGATTCTGCCAGAACTGGATGTCTCGGCGCGGCCTGCCGCGGCCAGACGTCTGCTGGCGGGAGAACCCGGCCTTTCGCCGGAACATCGAGATGAAATGATCGCCTCCGCGCTCGGGGTTCTGGCCGACCCGAACTTCGCCGCCGTGTTCGGTCCAGGCTCGCGCGCCGAGGTGGCGATCGTTGGCGGCGCGCCGGCGCTGCCGGCCAACATGGTCGTTTCCGGTCGCGTCGACCGCCTGCTGGTTGAGCCTGACCGCATCCAGGTGGTCGATTTCAAGACCCATCGCCCAGCCCCCGCCGACATCGGCGGCCTTGACCCGGCGCACGTCCGCCAGATGGCGCTTTACGCCGCGGTCCTTGGCCAGGTGTATCCGGGCCGGCGCATTGAGACGGCGTTGCTGTGGACCGAGGGTCCGCGGCTGATGCGCCTGCCGCCGCGCCTGCTGGATGACGCGCTCGGGGCGCCGATCGCATGACCAATGCCCAGCCGTTCCGTCGCAGCATGAAGGTGTTCGGCGTGCTGATGCTCACCCTGTCTTCGGTGACCCCGGCTTCGTCCGTGTTCGTCATCCTGCCGAGCGTCATCCAGCAGGCCGGATCGGGAGCGATGCTCAGTCTGCTCGGAGCTGGCGTCGTGTCGTTTTGCATGGCCTTCGTCTATGCCGAACTGGCCTCAGCGTGGCCGCTGGCGGGTGGCGAATACGCGATGGCCGGGCGTGGACTGGGGTCGTTCGCAGCCTTCACGCTGATGGGCGCCAACCTCGTCGGCTACACTCTGGTTCTTCCGGTGCTGAGCCTGGGGGCGGCCGAATACCTGGGCGTCGTCTGGCCAGGGGCCCCGGCCGTCCCCGTGGCCGTCGCCACCATCGTGGTGGCCACCTTGTCGGGATTGCTCAACATCCGCCTCAATGCCTGGGTGACCGGTGTGTTTCTGGCCGTCGAAGTGCTGGCGCTGGCGGCCCTGACGGCGGTCGGCTTTAGCCACGGGGCGCGCCCGATCGCCGAGGTCCTCGTCCATCCTCAGGCGATGGTCGGGACTGTCCTGGGTCCGGCGCCTTCCGCCGCCATCGCCCTGGCCATCACCCTGGCGATCTTCGCCTACAACGGCTTCGGCGCGGCGGTGTATTTCAGCGAGGAGATGCACGAGGCGCCGACCAAGATCGCGCGAACCATCCTGCTGGCCTTGGCGATCACCTTGACCCTGGAGTTCTTGCCGACCGCAGCGGTGGTCCTGGGCGCGCCGGACCTGGCCGCCACCATTCGCTCGGCCAGCCCGTTCGGCGATTTCATCAATGGCGTCGGTGGCCGCTTCCTGGGCGTCGCGGTCAGCCTCGGGGTGGCGTTTGCGATCATCAATGCGGTGATCGCCTCGGTGCTGATAACCGGGCGGATCCTCTATTCCACCGGGCGGGACCTGGCCTGGCACGGGGCGGTCAATCACGCTTTCACCCGGTTGCATCCCAAGTTCGACTCACCCTGGATCGCCATGCTGATAACCGGCGCGGTGGGCGTCGGCTTTTGTTTCATCCCGTTCCATCTGTTGCTGGTCTTCAACGGCATGGCCGTGGTGGCGACCTATATCGCCCTGTGCCTGGCGGCGATCGCCGCCCGCATCACCGGCGCATCGGCGCACGCGCCGTATCGCATGCCGCTGTTTCCGCTGGCCCCGGTCGTCGGGCTGATCGCTTTGGCCGGCGTGGCGTGGGCGAACTGGATCGATCCGACGCTCGGACGGCCGAGCCTGCTGGCCACTGCCGGGGTGATGATCGCCTTCGGGGCC
>DATBOH010000093.1:0-16464 GCA_036553915.1 Caulobacteraceae bacterium
TGAATGGATGGCCGGCATGATCAGCACATTGGCCTCGTCGGTGAGACGCATGAACGGATAGTTGTCTGTCGAGCTCGGATCGAGCGCCAGTTCCGGCGGCATTTCGCCTTCATATTCGAAGTCGGCGTCGCCACGCGCATCGAGCATCGCCACCGCCTGGCGAACCCGATCCGAGCGCAAGCCAGACGGATTGCCGAAGGTCGAATAGGACATGAACGCAAGGCGCGGGGTGAATCCGAGCCGGCGCACCGTGCGCGCCGCGCCATGCGCGATCTCAATGAGCTCGGACGGCTCGGGCAGTTCGGTGACGCTGGTGTCGGCGACGAACAAGGTCTTGCCCTTGGCCAGAACGATCGACAGGCCGAGAATGCGGCCGCCTGGGGCGGGGTCGATAACGCGCCGGACTTCCTCCAGGACCTGAGCGAAGCTGCGGGTGACGCCGGTGACCATCCCGTCGGCGTAGCCGCGGGCGACCATCGAGGCGGCGAAGGCGTTGCGGTCCTGGTTGATCAGGCGCTGGACATCGCGCTTCAGATAGCCTTGCCGTTGTAGGCGGCCATACAGGAACTCGACGAATTCGGCATTGTGGCGCGAGACCCGGGCATTCACGACCTCAAGCCTCGTCTCGGTCGCATCGATGCCGGCGAGGCGCATGTTCTCGGCCACCAGCGCCTCGCGGCCGACAAGCACGGCGCGCCCCAAGCCTTGAGCCTGAAAGGCGTAGGCGGCCCGAATCACCGTCGGCTCTTCGCCCTCGGCGAAGACGATGCATTTTTGAGGACCCGACAGCACCGCGCCGGAAATTTTCTGCAAAAAGCCAGCGGCCGGGTCGAGGCGGCGCGCCAGGCTGCCGCGATAAGCTTCCATGTCGGTGATCGGACGGCGGGCGACGCCGGTGTCCATGGCCGCCTGGGCAACGAACGGCGGCACATAATGAATGAGCCTGGGATCGAATGGTGTGGGGATGATGTGGTCGGGGCCGAACTTCAGTTGCTTGCCGTGATAGGCCGCGGCCACCTCGTCTGGCACGTCTTCGCGCGCCAAGGCGGCCAGGGCCCGGGCGCAGGCGATTTTCATCTCAAGGTTCACCCGCCGGGCGCGAACGTCGAGCGCCCCCCGGAAGATGTAGGGAAAGCCCAGGACATTGTTGACCTGATTGGGATAGTCGGACCGGCCGGTGGCGACCACCGCATCCGGTCGCACCGCCAGCACCGCTTCGGGGGTGATCTCCGGATCGGGATTGGCCATCGCGAAAATGATCGGTCGTTTGGCCATCGACTTCACCATCGCCTGGCTGACGATGTCCTTTGCCGACAGACCGAAAAAGACATCCGCGCCTTTCATGGCGTCGGCCAGGGTTCGGGCGTCGGTCTCCACGGCGTGCGCCGACTTCCACTGATTCATATTCGCCGTGCGGCCACGATAGATGACTCCGGTGTTGTCGACCGCGATGCAATTGTCAGGCCGGACGCCCATGGCCTTGACGAGTTCGAGAGTGGCGATGCCGGCGGCCCCGGCTCCGCACAAAACCAGGCGCACGTCCTCGAGCTTGCGGCCGGTGATGTGGCAAGCGTTGATGAGGCCCGCCGTCGAAATGATCGCGGTGCCATGCTGGTCATCGTGAAACACCGGAATGTCGAGCAGTTCTTGAAGCTCCGTCTCGATGCGAAAGCATTCCGGACTCTTGATGTCTTCGAGATTGATGCCGCCGAAGGTGTCGCCGATGTTCTTGACCACTGTGATGATTTCATCGGGGTCGCGGGCTGTGACTTCGATGTCGATGGAATCGACGTCGGCGAAGCGCTTGAACAACACCGACTTGCCTTCCATCACTGGCTTGGCGGCCAAGGCCCCCAGATCGCCCAGTCCCAGGATGGCGGTGCCGTTGGAGATCACGGCGACCAGATTGCCCTTTGACGTGTAGTCGTAAGCGAGATCGGGATCGCGGGCGATCGCCAGCACCGGCGCGGCGACGCCCGGCGAATAGGCGAGTGACAGGTCGCGCTGGGTGTCCATCGGCTTGGTGGCGACGACGGCGACCTTGCCGGGCGTAGGGTATCTGTGAAACGCCAGAGCTTCATCGTCGGTGAAGCCGCGTTTTTCGGCGTCGTCCATGGGCGTCGCGGTATCCAGAGCGGGCGGGGCCGCACCCTATCCTTAAGCGCCTAGGCGGGACAACGCTTGACCGGGCCGGCCGCAAGGGCGAGACGCGGCCGGGATGATGGACGGCGGGCGATGACGCGAAGACTTCGCATTGGCGTAGCCGGAGCCTCCGGCCGCATGGGACAGGCCGTCTGCGGCCTGATCGACAGCCGGCCCGAGGTCGCGCTCGCCGTGCGCCACGACCTCGGCGGTCGCCTTGACGATCTGCTGGCCGGCTCCGACGTGGTCATCGACTTCACCACCTCCGCCGCCTCGCTCGCCCTGACCCAAGCGGCCGTAGAGCGCGGCCGCCCAGCGCTGGTGATCGGCACAACCGGCTTCGACGCCGACGCCGACGCGCGGATCGCGACCGCGGCGAACACATTGGCGATTGTGAAATCCGGCAATTTCTCTCTGGGCCTCAACCTGATGGCGGCGCTGGTTCGGCAAGCGGCCGCCAGGCTCGCGGCCGACGAATGGGACATCGAGATCCTCGAAGCCCATCACCGCCACAAGCGCGACGCCCCTTCCGGCTCGGCCCTGATGCTCGGCGACGCCGCCGCTGGCGGTCGCGGGACATCGGCTTCCAGTTCATCGAACAAAGCCGAGACGTCTGAAGCCCGGACTTTGGGATCGATCGGCTATGCCTCCCTGCGGGCCGGCGGCCTGGTCGGCGAGCACAGCGTCATCTTCGCCAGCGACGATGAGATTCTCACCTTCACCCATTCGGCTCGGGATCGCCGCCTGTTCGCGCGGGGGGCCGTGGCCGCGGCCCTTTGGGTACGGGGGCGGCCGCCCGGCCTCTACGCCATGAGCGACGTCCTGGGCCTCTAGGCCGACCCGGTTGAGCCAAAACCGCCGGGACCACGCGTCGTCTCCTCAATCGCCTCGACCACCACCCATTCGGCCTGGATGACCGGAGCGATGACGAGCTGGGCGATCCGATCGCCGCGACGCACGGTCACCGGCTCGCCGCCCAGGTTGATCAGGATCACCTTGATCTCGCCGCGATAGTCCGAATCGATCGTGCCGGGCGTGTTCAAGCAGGTGAGGCCTTGACGCAGAGCCAATCCAGACCTTGGACGGACCTGGGCCTCAAACCCGTTCGCCAGGGCTATGATGATTCCGGTCGGGGCCGCGATGCGCTCTCCGACCCCTAACACAAGGTCGGATTCGATAGCAGCGCGCAGGTCCATTCCGGCCGCGCCGCTGGTTTCATAGGCCGGCAAGGGCAGGTCTTGGCCGTGGGCCAGACGCATGAGGCGAACTGGCGTCACGCCAAGGCCTCGGCGATGTGGGCCGCCAGGCGACGGGCGATTTCGTGTTTGGAGGTCTTCGGCCACACCTCGACGCCCGTCTCGGTTATCAGCAGCACGGCGTTGTCATCGCCACCCATGATCGCCGCATCGCTGACATCGTTGGCGAGGATCCAATCGCATCCTTTGCGCCTGAGCTTGGCGCGCCCCTCCGCCTCGAGGTCGGAAGTCTCGGCGGCGAATCCGACCACCAGCCGCGGCCTCTGGGATCCAGGTGCTGAAAGGCTGGCCAGGATGTCGGGGTTTTCGATCAGCCTCAGGGCCGGCGGTCCATTACGGCCTTTCTTGAGTTTGACGCCGAAGACAGTGTCGGCGCGCCAATCCGAAACCGCCGCCACGCAGACCGCCGCGTCGGCCGGCAGCGCGGCGTTGCAGGCCGCCAGCATCTGCTCGGCCGTCTCCACCGATGTGCGATCGACGCCACCGGGCGCGTCCAAGGCTGTCGGCCCGCTGATCAGAGTTACGCGAGCGCCCAAGGCGCCCAGGGCTTCGGCGATGGCGTAGCCTTGCTTGCCGCTTGAACGATTGGTGAGCATCCGCACCGGGTCGATTGGTTCCTGCGTGGGGCCCGCTGTGACCATCACATGCCGGCCGTCCAAAGGCCGGGCGCGAGGCTCCAACGCCGAATGAATGGCCGCCATGATCGCCTCCGGCTCGGCCATGCGGCCGGGGCCGAACTCGCCGCAGGCCATCTCGCCCTCGTCCGGACCAACGAAGGAGACGCCGTCGCCCTCCAACACACGGCGGTTGCGGCGCGTGGCGGCATGCGACCACATGCGGACATTCATCGCCGGAGCCATCAGTACCGGCTTGTCGGTAGCCAGCAAGGCCGTCGAGGCGAGGTCGTCGGCGATTCCGGCGGCCGCCTTGGCCATCAGATCGGCGGTGGCCGGGGCCACGACCACCAGATCGGCCGACCGCGACAGTTCGATATGGCCCATTTCGGCCTCGTCGCCGAGATTGAACAGCCCGGAGCGCGTTCGCTCTCCGGCCAGGGCCGACAACGAGAGCTCGGTGATGAACCGCGCTCCGCCGGCGGTCAGGATTGGCCGCACCGCGAAGCCGGCGGCGCGCAACAGCCGCACCAACACAAGGGCTTTGTAGGCCGCGATGCCGCCGCCAACGATCAGCAAGATCCGCTTCTGGCTCACATCCAGCCCTCGTTCCGGCGGCTGGCGTTTAGCTTAAAGCTGGGGTCTGGACAAAGCTGCAAAAGTGTTCTTTGTTTGTTCCCAACGCGCCCGCTGCGCGCCAGTGTCCGTATCAATCGCGGAAGATTTCCCAGCCTCTCTCTCGAAGGAGACGACCATGAAAACCGTGCTCTACGTCAGCGCCGCCGCGGCCCTCATGCTGGCCGGCTGCGACGGCCACAAGTCGGCTGTCAGCTCGACACAACCGCCATCGCCAGCCGCCACGGCCTCAGCCGCCTATGGCGGCGGCGCCGCCACAGAGGCGGCCGCACCTCTGGTGAACGGCAAACCGATGTGGGCCGCCAACCGCAAGCATTCGGCGGCGGAAAACGCCCAGTATCAGTTCACGCGCAACGGTTCCGACTTCGGGGCCGGCAACGAGGGCGACTACGTCACCAAGGTCCATGCCTTCGTTGATAGTCCGCCGTCCGGGGCCCAGACCATCGATCGCTCGAACGGCGATCGCCTGATCTATGACCAGAAGTCCAACACCTTCGCCGTGGTCACCCGGGACGGCGCGCCGCGCACCATGTTTAAGCCACGCGACGGCGCCTCCTATTGGGCGCAGCAGAAGCAACGCGAGTCGGAGCGCGCCACCAGCGGTTCCAACCAGAGCTGACGTCAGCCGCGCCAGGCGGCGAGGGCGAAAGCAACCGCGGCGCTGAGCGCGCCCAGGGCGAAGGCGAGCCACGCCTCCAGGCTCGCCCGCGTCCTGGCTTCTGGTTTCGGCTGGTGGGCGAGCGAACGCTGGGCCTCAACGAGGTCGACGATAGCCTTGCCCACCTCCCGCGCCTCGGCGACCAGGCGGCGGGCGGTTGCGGCGGGGGACAGCTCGCGGGCGATCCAGCGTTTCACCACCGGTTCAGCGGCGCGCCAAAGGTCATGGTCGGGATCCAGGCGCCGAGCCACGCCTTCGACGGTGACCATGGTCTTTTGCAACAGCACGAGTTCGGGGCGAAGCCGCATGTCGAACAGCGCTGTAATGTCGAAAAGCTGGCCCAGCACTCGGCCCATTGACACCTCGCTAGCCGGCCGGCCAAAGACCGGCTCGCCAACCGCTCGAAGCGCCTGGGCGAACGCGCCTTGATCGTGCCGGCGCGGCACATAGCCGGCTTCGAAATGCACTGCGGCCAGGCGTTCGTAGTCACGCCGCAGGAATCCCCAAAGGATCTCGGCCAGATAGCGGCGTTCGGCTATCCCAAGTCGGCCGACGATGCCGAAATCGACCGCCGTCAGTTCGGCCGGCGGCGCCAGGAAGAGGTTGCCCTCATGCAGGTCGGCGTGAAACACCCCATGGTCCAGGGCCTGGGTGAGAAAGCCGCGCACAAGCGCGTCAGCAGCGGCAGCCCGATCGACGCCCGTCGCGCCAATCGCCGCATCGTCCGAAAGGGCAACGCCCCTTGCCCATTCCAGCGTGATGACCCGGCGCGCCACGCCCTCCCAGATCACCGCCGGGGCCCGCATATAGCCCTCGCCGTGCATGGCCTCGCGGAGTTCATCCGCCGCGCCGGCCTCCATGCGCAGATCCAGCTCCAGCTCCAGGGCTCGCGAAATGGTGGCCGCGAAAGCCACTGGTTCGAGCCGCCGGGCGATCGGCCACCTGTTCGCCAGTCGGGCCGCGAGCGACAGGGCGCGCTCATCTCTGAAGACGCGGCGCTCGATGCCAGGCCGAAGCACCTTGATCGCCACCTCCCGGCCGTCCAGCAGTCGAGCTCTATGCGCCTGGGCAAGCGAGGCGGCCGCCACGGCCGGCCCGAACTCGCTCAGCCAAGCCTCGATCGGCCTATCGATCGCCGCCTCGACTTCGGCGCGGGCGATCGCGGCGTCGAAAGGCGGAAGTTGATCCTTGAGCCTGGCGAGATCGCTGGCGAAAGCGGCCCCGAACACATCGCCGCGGGTCGAGAGAAGTTGCCCGAGCTTGATGGCTACGGGCCCAAGCCGTTCCAGCGCATGCGCCAGGCGCTCTCCGGGCCGCCCTTGGCGACCGGCGCGGCCCGACAACAGGCGGAGCAGGCGGGCGAAGACGCGAGCCGACGGCGGCAAGGCCGGTTGTAGTTCTCGGGGAATGAGGGCGTCGGCTCTGACCAGAACCCAGAAAACGCCGATCAGTCTGAATGCGGCAGCGATCCGGCCCATGACCGAACCTAGATCGCCCAGCCCTGGTGCAGCGCGCAGACGCCGCCGCTGAAATTGGTCGCCGAAACCTGCGCGAATCCTGCCGCGTTCATCAGCCCGCAGAGCGTCTTTTGGTCGGGAAACCGGCGGATGCTCTCGACTAGATAGACATAGGCGTCACGATCGGCGGCGATCCGGGCTCCAACCTCCGGGATGACCCGGAAGGAATATCGGTCATAGACCGAGCGGATCGCCGCGGCCGGAGGTCTGGAAAACTCCAGGCAGAGGAACCGGCCGCCCGGCTTCAGCACGCGCCGAGCCTCCTTCAGCGCAACCGCTGTATCAGCGACATTTCGCAACCCAAAGGCGATGCAATAGGCGTTGGCGGAAGCATCTGGCAGCGGCAGGCGTTGGGCGTCCCCGACCGCCCAGACCACGCTCTCGAGCCCCCGGCGCGTGCGGCCGGCGTCGATCATCTCGGCCGTATAGTCGATGACGGCGATGCGGGGCGCGGCGCCGCCGCGGCGTTTACGGGCTCGTTCAACCATCTTGACAAAACGCCGCGCCATATCGCCGGTGCCGCCGGCGCAATCGATGATCGTCTCACCAGGCTGAGGATTGAGACGCGATGCGGCCGCGTCCTTCCACAAACGGTGCAGGCCGCCGCTCATCAGATCGTTCATCAGGTCGTAACGGCTGGCCACCCGTTCGAAGACGCCCCGCACCAGACCCGGCTTGGCGCCAACCTCGACATCGCGGAAACCGAAACTGGTGGTGGGTTCGGCCATCGCGCCCGTCTTAAGGTTTCGTCGGCGGCGACGCCAGGGCCGTGGCGCGACGCTTCGCCATGGGCTAGGCGGTGGCTGATGCCCGAGCTTCCTGAAGTCGAAATCGTGCGCCGCGGCCTGGCCCCAGTGCTGTGCGGCGCGCACCTGACGCGGGTGACGACGCGGAGGCCCGACCTGCGCTTCCCCTTTCCGCCCGACTTCGTCCAAACCCTGACCGGGGCGCGCGTTGTGGCTCTGGATCGGCGCGGAAAATATCTGCTGGCGAGGCTCGATCGCGATCGCACGTTGCTGATGCATCTGGGCATGACTGGCCGTTTCGAGATCGGAACGGTCGCCGACCCGGCAAGCGCCGATCGCCATGCCCACGTCGCGATCGAGACCGATGGCGGCTATCGGGTTACCTTTCACGACCCGCGGCGCTTCGGATTCATGGAGCTGATCGCCGGCGACGACGATGGCCGCGTGGCCGGTCTCGGTCCAGAGCCGCTTGGTGAGGATTTCGATGGCGCCAGCCTGGCGGACGCCTTCGCCGGCCGCCGCCAGCCCATCAAGGCGAGCCTTCTCGACCAGCGAGTCGTGGCGGGTCTCGGCAATATCTATGTCTCGGAGGCGTTGCACGCTGCGGCCCTGTCGCCGCTGCGTCCGGCCGGCGCGATCTCGATCTCGCGCCTGACCAGGCTGGCGGCGGCGGTCCGGTCCGTTCTAGAGGCGGCGATCGCCAAAGGCGGGTCGACGTTGCGCGATTTCGCCGCCGCCGATGGATCGCTGGGCTACTTTCAGCACAGTTTCGCGGTCTATGACCGGGCCGGCGAACCCTGCTCGCGGGCCGGTTGCCGCGGCAAAGTCCGGCGCATTGTCCAGGCCGGCCGAGCGACGTTTTACTGTCCGGCCTGCCAGAGATGAGGGGCCCCGTCCTCGCTGCCCTCGCCTCGGTGATGGCCATGGTCGTCGCCACGGCCGCTGCCGCGGAGCCCGCCGTCTGGACCGTCCATGGCCCCAAGGGCGAAGCGCTGCTGTTCGGTTCAGTTCACTTGCTGCCGTCCGGCCTCGCTTGGGAGCCAGCGGCGCTGAAGAGCGCCTTGGCGAGCGCCGATGAAATCTGGTTTGAACTGCCTGTTGACGCCCAGTCGTCCGAGGCGGTCGCCAGCCTCGCCATGACCGAGGGCCAGTTGCCGCAGGGTGAGGATCTCTACAGTCACCTTCGGCCGCGCCTGGCCGCGAAATTGCGCGGGACGTGCAAGACGATTGGGATACAGCCGGCCGCTTTGAGCCGGTTCAAGCCGTGGATGGCCGAGCTTGTGATTTCGCTGGCCGAGGATCTCAAGGCCGGGGCCTCTCCAACCCAAGGGGTCGAGCGGCAGATCTCGGCAGAGGCGCCGGCCGCCCTCCAGCGCCGCGCATTCGAAACCGCGGCTGAACAGATCAGCTTCCTCGCCGATCGATCGGACGCCGCCCAGATCGCTTCACTCAACAGCACCTTGGATGACATCAGGGACGATCCTGGCCAGTACCGCCGCATTCTCAAGGAGTGGCTGGCTGGCGACACACGCAAGCTCGCCGCCGATGCGATCACGCCGCTCCAGAAGGCCTCCCCGGAGACCTATCGGCGTCTGATCGCCGATCGCAATCAGCGCTGGGCGGCGCGTCTGGAGGCGCGGTTGCGCCAACCGGGCTCGATCGTGGTCGTCGTCGGCGCCGCCCACCTGATTGGCCCGCAAGGCGCGCCGGAGCTGCTCCGCCGACGAGGCTTGGTGGTCGATGGGCCGACGCCAGATTGACGGAGCCGTCGTCCCTCGACTATATCCGCGCCTCCCTCATTCCTGGCGCGCACCGATGGCTCGCCGCAGACCCTGAAATCGATCCGCATGGCCAATAACCCCGGCGCCAAGAAGGCAATCCGCAAGATCGCCAAACGCACCGCCGTCAATGTATCGCGCAAATCGCGGGTGCGCACCTTTCTGCGCCGTTTCGACGAAGCCGTGGCCAGCGGCGATGCGGGCGCGGCGAAGGTCGCTTTCGAGACGGCCCAGTCGGAGCTCATGCGGGCCGTCGGCAAGGGCGTCGTGCATCCGAACACCGGCTCGCGCAAAGTGTCGCGGCTGCACCGTCAACTGAGGAAAATGTCGGCCGCTTGATTATTCGGCGATTTTTCTCAAGCAACTGAAAATTTGTGACTTTCTACGCGCTTTCTGGCCGGCGCGTGAGCTCGCACGCCCGCTGCCAGGCGAGGCCTTTCGCCGCACGTCGGGGTCCGAAAAAAAGTGATCGGCTGAATTTCCTTGGCTTGTCTTGGCGTTCCGAATGTCAACCGGGTTTTTCGTCGATTCCGGCCGATTTTTGTCACGAATCGTCGTTGACGGAAGCGGCTGTGCGGCTACTTTGAAGCCTTCAGCGCTTTTGGTCTTGTACGGACGATAAATGCCGCGGCGGAGCCCCTGTGCTCCGACGTTCGGGGGCGTCTGTGTCGGTTCTGATGGCTTGAACGGCGTGCAGACGCCGGGTGGGGAAACGCGCCCGAAAAGTTCGGGTTAGGCAAGGGGTGTGGGCATGGCGGCGAGCGGCCTGGCTCTGGCGACTTCGACTATTCCCGCCGAGGCCGCGTGGGCCTCGGTGTGCGCGGTTCTGCGCACCGAGCTGGGAGACGACGCCTTCGGCTCGTGGCTGACCCGGTCAAATCTTCTGACCGCGCCTGACGGGGGGCTGCGTCTGGTGACCTCCACGGGCGTCGCCCGGGATTGGATTCGTCGCTATGCTTGGCGGCGGATCGAGGAGCTTTGGGCTCGGATCGACGGTGAGGGCCGGATTCTGCGGCTCCAGTCGAAGGCGGAATTCGAGGCCATGTCGGCCTGCGCCGCGCCCTCCCCTCGCGTGGCTCCGGCCATGCCCGTGGCGCCCTTGCCGGCCACGGCCCCGGTCTTCGCCCCGCGCGATCGCTTCAGCTTCGACACCTTTGTCACCGGTCCCGCCAATGAGTTCGCGAGCGCGGTCGCCCGCCGGGTCGCCTCCTGGGCCGATGGACATTTTAATCCGGTGCTGATCCACGGCCCGTATGGCTTCGGCAAGACTCATCTGTTGTGCGCCATGGTCAAGGAAGCCCAGGCCACCGCGCCGCAACGCAAGGTCCTCTACCTTACGGCCGAGAAATTCGTGTCGAGCTTCGTGCGGGCGGCGATGGAGCGCCAGATCAACGCCTTCAAGGGCCAGCTTCGCAGCGCCGACCTGCTGGTCGTCGACGATATCCAGTTCATCGCCGGCAAGCAGTCGACCCAAGAGGAGTTGTTTCTCACCCTGTCGGCCCTGATGGAGGATGGCCGGCGGGTGGTTTTCTCGGCCAATCGGCCGCCAGCGGCGCTTACCGAATTCGATGCCCATCTGCGCTCGCATTTGTCGGCGGGGCTCGTATGCGGGATCGAACCGGCCGACCGGACGCTGAGAATGGGCATCCTGGCGCAGAAGCTGGAGATCCTGCGCCGTCAGCTCGGCTTCGCCGGCGCCTTGAGACCGGAGATCCTGGAATTTCTCGCCGACCGGTTCACCGACAACGTCCGCGAACTCGAAGGCGCCCTCAACACGCTCGTCGCTCGGACCGGGGCGGATTTGCGGACAGTCAGCCTCGAAGAGGCCTGCCGGCTGCTGCGGCCGATTGAGCGCGGCGCCGACAAGCGCATTACGGTGGATGACATCCAGAAGGCGACGGCCGAGCATTTCCACCTCAAGCAGGCTGACCTTCTATGCGAGCGGCGCACGCGGGCCCTGGCGCGCCCCCGCCAGGCGGCCATGTGGCTGGCCAAGCAACTCACTACGCGCTCCCTGCCCGATATTGGCCGGCGGTTCGGCGGTCGCGACCACACTACGGTTCTGCATGCGGTGCGTCGGATCGAGGAGCTCCGTCCGACCGATCCACAGCTTGCCCAGGACCTCGAGATCCTGATGCGGAAGCTGAAGGGCTAACTAGCGTCGCTTGGGCGCGACGCCATTGGCGGCGAAGAACGCCAGCATGCGCTTCCAGCCATCGTCGGCGTCGGCTCTGACGTAGCTGTCGCGATAGTCGGCGTGGAATCCATGGCCGGCGTCCGGATAGACGATGATCTGGCTGTTCGTCTTGCCAGCCTTGGCGAGCGCGGCGCGCATGGCCGGAACCTCGGCGGCCAAGGCGTCCTTGGCCCCATAGAGGCCGAGGACCGGGGCCGAAAGGCGATCCACGGCATCGATCGGCCACAGCCGTCCGGGTGTTCGCGCGGCGGCGTCGGCCGGGGCCGTGCGGCCGTACCAGGCAACTCCGGCCTTCAGCGCCGCGAATTGTTCGCAGGCGAGCCAGACAACCCCGCCACCCCAACAGAAGCCGGTAATGGCGACGGTGCGGGTGTCCGCCCAGTCCGCGCCCTTCAGATAGGCTAGCGTCGCGCCGACATCGCCCATTACCTGGGCGTCCGAAGCCTTGCTGACGATGGTGATGATCGCCTTGAAGTCGGTGAGCGGGGCCGGGTCGCCAGCCCTGGCGAAGAATGCTGGCGCGATCGCCGCATAACCAAGCTTGGCCAGACGTCGGCACACGTCCTTGATGTAGTCGTGGATGCCGAAGACCTCATTGACGACGATCACCACCGGGAAGCGCCCGCGCCTGGCCGGCCGAGCCACATAGGCCGGCAATGTGAAGCCGGCCGAGGGATAGGTGATCGCCCCCACCACCAGTCCTTGGCTGTCCGTATGAATGGGCTTGGCGGCGGCGGCGAGCGCCGCAGGCGCGAAGCCGATGAAAAAACCGGCCGCGAGCGAGCGCCGGGTGAGCTTGGCGCGACCGGCGCCGAGACCGTCTGGGTGGATGAGTTGTATCGTCATCTGTATCTCCAAATGGCGCGCCGGCGCGTCACAGCGCCCGCCGCAGCGTCAGATTGATGCGCCCTCCCCCGGGAATGAGGCTCGAAGTGCCGGCCACAATGCGATCGACGCCATGAAACGCCAATCTCGCCGGGCCCGAAAGCATGCAAACATCGCCAGAGGTGAGCCGCAAAGTGCGGGTTGGATCGGTCCGCGCCGTCCCGCCCAGGCGAAAGATCGCCACATCGCCCAACGACACGGAGACGACCGGGTGAGAGATGTCCCTTTCGTCGCGATCCTGGTGCAGGCCCATGCGGGCGTCGCGATCATAGATATTGACCAGACACGAGTCCGGCGGCTGCGCCCCTGCGGTGATCGACGCCCAAAGCTCGAGCAACCGCACCGGTATGGGTGGCCAGGGATCGCCATTGTCTGGCCGGCGCGGCTCGTAGCGGTAGCCGCGTTCGTCGCTGATCCAGCCGACCTCGCCAAAGGCGGTCATTCGCACGCTCATGCGGCCGTTTGGCGTGGCGTATCGCTGGGCCGGGGCCACCCGAACGGCGGCCAGGACGTCGCCGAGGAGCGATTCCTGGGCCGGACGGTCGAACCATTCTGCGGCCAGCCGAAAACCCGTGAGCTCGATCAAGCAAACCTCCGCTGCCCCGGCCCTCCGCCGCCCTTGCGGTGAGCCCCCACCTTCCCATATTGCCGATCGAAGCCGGACGCATTTCCTGTCTGAAAAGCGCCGATTTCTCCGGACGACGACACCCTTGGCGGGGATCGCGGCCGCGGACCAGCAGTTCATTTTCGGGAGCCGTCGCAAGAGGAAGCTTCAATTCGGAGTTCCACAACCGGCTTGCCAATAACGGAGCGAGATAGACCTACCATGAGCAAGATCATTGGCATCGACCTTGGCACGACCAATTCCTGCGTCGCCATCATGGATGGCAAGACGCCAAAGGTCATCGAAAACGCCGAAGGCGTCCGGACCACCCCTTCGGTTGTCGCCATACTCGACGACGGCGAACGCCTCGTCGGTCAGCCTGCCAAGCGCCAGGCCGTGACCAATCCCGAGAACACCTTCTTCGCGATCAAACGGCTGATCGGACGCAACTTCGCCGACCCGATGGTCGACAAGGACAAGGGCATGGTGCCCTATCAGATCGTCAAGGGCCCGACCGGAGACGCCTGGGTCGAGGCCCATGGAAAGGACTATTCGCCGGCGCAGATTTCCGCCTTCATTCTGCAAAAGATGAAGGAAGCGGCCGAGACCCATCTCGGCGAAAAGGTCGAAAAGGCGGTCATCACCGTCCCGGCCTATTTCAACGACGCGCAACGCCAAGCCACCAAGGACGCCGGCAAGATCGCCGGCCTTGAGGTGCTGCGCATCATCAACGAACCGACGGCGGCGGCGCTCGCCTATGGCCTGGAGAAGAATGAGGGCAAGAAGATCGCCGTCTATGACCTGGGCGGGGGCACTTTCGACGTTTCGATCCTCGAGATCGGCGATGGCGTCTTCGAGGTCAAAGCCACCAATGGCGACACCTTCCTTGGCGGTGAGGATTTCGACCTTAGGATCGTCGACTACCTGGCCGACGAGTTCAAGAAGGAGCAGGGCGTCGACCTGCGCAAGGACAAGCTCGCTCTGCAGCGTCTCAAGGAAGAGGCCGAGAAGGCCAAGAAGGAGCTGAGCTCCACGGCCCAATATGAGGTCAATCTGCCGTTCATCTCGATGAACGCTTCCGGACCCCTTCACCTCAATATCAAGCTATCCCGGTCCAAGCTTGAAGCCCTGGTCGAGGACCTGGTCGCCAAGACCGTCGGCCCTTGCGAGCGGGCGCTCTCCGATGCCGGCCTCAAGAAGAGTGACATCGACGAGGTGATTCTGGTCGGCGGCATGACCCGCATGCCCAAGGTCGTCGAAACGGTGAAGGCCTTCTTCGGCCGCGAGCCTCACAAGGGCGTCAATCCCGATGAGGTGGTGGCGCTTGGCGCGGCCATCCAGGCCGGCGTGCTGCAGGGCGATGTGAAGGATGTCCTACTGCTCGATGTCACTCCGCTCACCCTCGGCATCGAAACGCTCGGCGGCGTGTTTACGGCGCTCATCGAACGCAACACCACCATTCCGACCAAGAAGAGCCAGGTGTTCTCCACCGCCGAGGACAATCAGAGCGCGGTCACCATCCGCGTTTTCCAGGGCGAGCGGCCGATGGCCAGCGACAACAAGCTCCTCGGTCAGTTCGACCTGGTCGGCATCCCGCCGGCCCCCCGCGGCATGCCTCAGGTGGAGGTGACCTTCGACATCGACGCCAATGGCATCGTCAATGTCTCGGCCCGTGACAAGGCGACGGCCAAGGAACAGTCGATCCGCATCCAGGCCAATGGCGGGCTCTCCGATTCCGACATCGAGCGGATGGTCAAGGAAGCCGAGGCCAACGCCGCGGAAGATAAGAAGCGTAAGGAGACGGTGGAGGCGCGAAACCATGCCGACGCCCTGATCCACTCGACAGAAAAAGCCCTCACCGAGCATGGCGATAAGGTATCCGCCGATGAGAAGGGCGCCATCGAGACCGCGATCAGCGACCTCAAGGCGGCGCTGGAAGGCGCCGACGCGGAGGCCATCGCGGCCAAGACAGGCGTCCTGGCCCAGGCCTCGATGAAGCTTGGTGAAGCTATGTACAAGGCTCAGCAGGAAGCTCCGCAAGGCGAGGCCCCGGCGGAGGACGGGGTCGTCGATGCGGAATTCGAGGAGGTCAAAGGCGAAGCTCCCTCGGCCTGATAGGCATGGCGCGGGGGACATCCAGGATGGTTGATCTAGCCAGTGCTCATGTGTCCGCGGTCCAGCTTGCCCTGGCCCGCGACTCGGCCGCCTTGAGACGCCTGTCTGACGATGCGTGACTATTACGACATTCTGGGCGTCAGCCGCGGCTGCGACGGTGCGGCCTTGAAGTCGGCCTTCCGCAAGCTGGCCATGGAACACCATCCCGACCGCAACGGCGGCTGCCCCGACGCCACCTCGCGCTTCAAAGAGTTGAATGAGGCCTATTCGGTCCTTTCCGACCGCGACAAGCGCGCAGCCTACGACCGTTTTGGCCACGCCGGCGTCAATGGCATGAACGGGGGGGGCGGATTCCACAACGTCCACGACATTTTCAACGACGTGTTCGGCGATGTCTTTGGCGACATGTTCGGACGCGGCCAGCGCTCGGCCGGTCCATCCCGCGGCTCCGACCTTCGCTACGACCTCGAGATCAGCCTCGAACAGGCTTTTGCCGGAGCTGAAGTCGAGATTCGCATTCCCGCGGCCGTGGCCTGCGAAACCTGCGAAGGCTCGGGCGCGAAACCCGGAACCTCGGCAAGCCAATGCTCGACCTGCGGCGGGGCCGGCCGCGTCCGGCGCAGCCAGGGTTTCTTCCAGGTCGAGGCCACCTGCCCGCATTGCGGCGGGGCGGGCCGCCTGGTGGCTCATCCCTGCACGAGTTGCGATGGGATCGGCCAGGTGCGGCGCGAACGCCTCTTGCAAGTGCGGGTCCCGGCCGGGGTGGATGACGGTTCACGTATCCGCCTGGCGGGCGAGGGAGACGCCGGCGCCCGCGGCGGGCCGCGCGGCGATCTCTACATCTTCGTGTCCGTTCGCCCGCACGAGCTCTTCGAGCGCGATGGCCTCGACCTGCGCTGTCAGATTCCGGTGCCAATGGCTATCGCCGCCTTGGGCGGAGAGATCGATACGCCGTGCCTGATGGGGGGCGAGAATTGCGATGGCCGCTGCCGCATTCCGATCAAGGTGCGCCCCGGTTCGCAGACCGGCGATACGGTGCCGATCCGCGGCAAGGGCATGCCGTCGCTGCGCTCTCGCCAGCGCGGCGATCTGATCGTCGAGCTGTTTGTGGAGACTCCGGCCAATCTGACGGCGCGCCAGAAAGAACTGCTGCGGGAATTCCATGGTGTTTGCGGCGATGGCCAAAATCCCCGCGCCGCCGCTTCGCTGAAGAAAGCGCGCAGTTTCTGGGACCGGGTCACCGGGGCCGAGCCGCGCACCTGAAGGATCAGTCGCCGATGAGGGCGGCAATATTCGACCAATGGAAGCGGCTTTCA
>DATBOH010000101.1:0-9551 GCA_036553915.1 Caulobacteraceae bacterium
TGGCCCTAAGCACTTGGGATCCATTGATGGTCAAGGTCTGCGTGCCGCTCGGTGTGTAGCCCAGAAAATAGCTGTTCGTCACCGCACTGGCGCCGGACGCCGCCACCAGGCCTGCGACCGCGACGATCGCCGGGAGCATGAATTTCAATCGCATGACAATGCCCTTTTTCGCTTTCCGGCACGGTCCGGCCGATACGAAACACTCCACCGATTGTGTCAACTTGGCGCCATAGCCCATCGAGGTCAAGACGACAGGGCCTAGATCTCCGGCCGCCGTCCCGACCACGGCGCGGCGCGTTCGAGCTGGCCGGCGAGGGCCAACAACAGCGCCTCCTCGCCCATGCGGGCGGCGAACTGCACCCCGATGGGCAGACCGCCCTGGCTCATGGCCAGAGGGACGCTCATGGCCGGTTGGCCAGTGACGTTGAAGGCCTGGGTATTGGGCATGAAGGCGAACAACCGCTCGGCATAGGCCTGCGGGTCGGCGCGCAGGCGCCCGATCGGGATGGCCGGCGATCCCAGCGTCGAGGTGATCAGAACGTCGAAGCGTGCGAAGAAGCCAGCGAGCGAACGGCCATAGGCGTGAGCGGCCTGCACAGCCTGTACATAGGCCGATCCGGCGACCTGACGACCCCGTTTCCAGGTCGCCCAGCTCACCGCCTCCAACTCGCTCTCCTGGATTGGCCGGCCGCGGCGTGTCCCTTCGCTTTCGAGCATGGCGGCGACGCTGGCGGCGACGATGGTTCCGGCCGCCTGGGCGACGCTTTCATAATCGCCGGGAAGGTCAGCTTCTTCCACGGCATGGCCAAGCGATTCGCACAGGCGCGCCGCTTCGCGGACTGCTTCGGCGCACTCCGGATCGATAGCCTCGGAGGCCAGGGCGGCGGTGCTGAAGGCGATCCGCAGCGACTTGGGATCGCGGCTCACTGACTGAAGGAACGGCGCTGCTGGCGGGGCCAGGAAATAGGGATCGCCGGGCTCCGGCTCACAGATGGCGTCGAGCAGGGCGGCGCTGTCGCGCACGCTCCAGGTGACGGCATGGTGGATCGAGAAGCCGCCCCATCCCTCGTCGGCCGGCGCAAACGACACGCGACCGCGCGATGGCTTGAGGCCGAACAATCCACTCGCCGAGGCCGGGATGCGGATGGAACCGCCGCCGTCGCTGGCATGCGCCGCTGGCACGATGCCCGCGGCCACGGCTGCCGACGCCCCGCCGGACGATCCGCCCGGGGTGCGCTGCAGATCCCAGGGATTGCGGGTCGGGCCGAAGCGCTCGGGTTCAGTGACCGGTTCGAGACCGAACTCCGGGGTGTTCGACTTGCCGATTGGCACAAGGCCGGCGCGTTTGAATTTCGCCACCAGGGCGCTGTCGGCGGAGGCCGGGCTGGCGCCCATGGCTCGCGAGCCGGCGCTGGTCGGCGTACCGGCCAGGGAGACACTGAGGTCTTTTATCAGGAACGGAACCCCCGCGAGCGGCCCGGTCGGGGGGCCCTTCCTCACGCTCGCCAGCGCTCGATCGCCGAGATCGAGAATGACCGCATTGAGCTTCGGATTGACCGCCTCCATGCGGCGCAGCGCGGCCTCGATGACTTCGGTTGCGCTTACGTGTCCGGTCGCGATCAGCTCTGCCAGTCCGATGGCGTCCTGGGTCCGATATTCGCTATCATGCATCGCCTGGCGTCTCCCGGTTGGCTTCGCCTTGCACCGGTCTCGCTCCCAAAGTCCATGCCGAGGGGTCATGATCGCCATCACCGAAACAATCGCCCTGGCCCCGGAGGAGCTGGAATTTCACTTCATTCTCGGCTCGGGCCCCGGGGGCCAGAACGTCAACAAGGTCAACAGCGCCGCCCAGCTCCGTTTCGATGTGCGGCGATCGCCCTCTTTGGATGTCGCCGTCAAGGCGCGCCTGGAACGGCTGGCCGGGGCGAGGCTGACGCGCGAGGGGGTCGTGGTCATCACCGCCCGTCGGTTTCGTTCGCAGGAGCGCAATCGCGCCGATGCCCTGGCGCGCCTGGCCGCCCTGATCGAAAAGGCCAGCGTCCCACCGCCGATCCGTCGGCCGAGCGCCCCCAGTCGGGCCGAAAAGGAGCAGCGCTTGCGAGCCAAGTCACGGCGCGCGCGGATCAAGCATCTGCGCGGGCGACCGGAAGAAAGCGAATAGGTTGTCAGCAGCCTCCTCCGCCCGCTAGCTAACGAGACTTCATCGCCTGCAAAGGAAATCCGATGCGAACCGTCCTGGCCCTGCTGAGCCTCGCTCTTGTCACCGCCTGTTCGCCATCGACCTCGACCAACACGGCCAAGGCGGCTGCCGAGTCGCCAGAGCCAAGCCCGCCGCCAGCGCTCACCGCCGCGCAAAAGACCAAGCTGCTGGCGGGGCTGCCGCCCGCCTATCGCACCGCCGATCTCGACAACGGCCAGGACCGCTTCGCCATCTGCAAGACCTGTCACACCACCGCCAAGGGGGCCGGCGACATGACCGGGCCCAACCTCTGGGGCGTGTTCGGTCGCAAGGCCGGGACGGAGCCGGGCTACGCCTATTCCGACGGCATGAAATCGCTCGGGGTGACCTGGGACGCCAATAGCATCGATCGCTGGATCAGCAATCCCAAGGCGATGAACCCGGCCACCAAGATGACCTATATTGGCATGCAAAATCCCAAGGATCGGATCGATCTGATCGCCTATCTGAAGACGATCACCTCGCCGCCGCCGGCCTAGACCGGCTTCTCGAACAGCAGCGCCTTGGTGAGAAAGGCGCGTTCCTCGCCCACCCGGCGCAGCCCCAGGCCAGCGAACAGGCCGCCGAGGTCCATGACGGTGAAGCTGGCATAGTAGGGCTCGTGGAAATAGGCGGGAAAAGCTTCGAGCAGCCGCGCCAGCCTCGGCTCGTCGGCCATCTGCAGGGAATCGGCGAAGGCCAGCAGACCGCCGGGCCTTAGCACCCGCGCGAACTCCGCCGCCGCCGCCGCGCGCGCCTTGGGCGGCAGCTCATGAAACAGATAGATGCAGGCGATCGCCTCAAGACTGGAGTCGGCGAACGGCAGGCGTTCGGCGCTGGCCTGGATAGGCTGGGCGGTCGGCGCCCGGCGGCCCGCTTCGGCGAGATAGGCCGGCGACAGATCTATGCCGATCAATTGGGTCCGAGGGAAGGCGCGCGCGAGGTTGCCGAGAAAAGCGCCCGATCCACAGGCGATGTCGGCGATGCGAGCGCCACGATGGTCGCGGTCCCGCCAGGCGCCGGCGAGCAACGCCAGGGCGGTGCGGCGCATGGCCCCGGCCGCGCCCGAAAACAACGCCTCCACCTGGGCCTCATAGCGCCGGGCGCTTGCCTCGGTGAACCAACCGCCAGTCTGGAAGTGGAAGTTCTGCCGGTAATAGGCCGGGAACGACGACGGCGCTTCGGCCCGCGCCTCCTGGCCGCCCTCCCTGGCCCGCCGCGCTTCGACCGCGCGGGCGTCGGCGATCAGATCGATCGTGCGATCGAGCATGGCGGCGAGATCGGGCGGTTCGTCATCCATGGCCGGATAGAGCCCGCTGGCCACAGCCGACCGATCCTTTTCGAAAGCCTCGAGCCAGGCTTTGCGCACGAAGCCCGGCGGGACCGGATCGGCGTTGAGTTTTGCGCCCCCTGGCGCCGTGCGGCCCGAACGGGCCAGGGTCCGGGCGGCCAGGCCGGCGGCACCCCACCAGACAGCCTTGCCGGCGGCCCCCAGGCGCTGACGCCGACGGTCGCTGTTGAAGGGGCTCATGTCCTGACAAACTCCGCCGCCAATTCAATATGCGCGGACCACAGAAACTGATCCACCGGCAGCAGCCGCTTGAGGACGAAGCCGCCATCCACGAGCAACCGGGCGTCGCGAGCGAAGGTGGCCGGATTGCACGACAGGGCTATCGCCTTGGGGCATGCCGAGGCGGCGATCTGCCGGACCTGGGCCACCGCTCCAGCCCTCGGCGGATCGAAGACGACGACGTCAATGTCATCGAGCTCGGTCGAAAGCATGGGCCGACGGTCGAGATCACGGACCTCGGGCGCGATCGCCTTGAGGCCCGGGGCGCTGGCGACGGCCGATCCCAGGGCCCGGATCGCCGGCTCCGACACATCGGCGGCGCGCACCGGCGCGATCGCCGCCAGGGGAAAGGTGAAGGCCCCCAGGCCACAATGGAGGTCGGCGATTCTGGTCGCTCCGGCCGCCGCCTCGACAGCGAAAGCCGCCATGGCGGTTTCGGCGACCTCGGCCGCCTGGAGAAAGGCGCCGGGGGGCAGGTCGACGAGGGCCGGCCCCATGCGCACCACGGGCGATCGCGCCAAGTAGAGAGTCTCGCCGGCCAGGCTGAGCCGGGCCAGATCGGCGGCGGCCGCCGCCTCGGCGAGGCGCACCCGGGCCTGCGCCGACAAGCCACCCGAACGCCGCTCCACGCCACTGATCTCGACATCCAGGCCGGTCAGGGTGTTGGTGACATGCAGGGTCGGCGCCGAGGCGGGGTGTTCGAATAACGCGCCGGCCAGGAACCGCAATCCTGGCAAGGCGGCATTGATCGCCGGCTCGGCGAGCAAGCAAGCGTCGACATCGGCGACCGCCCATGACCGCCGGCCCTTGAATCCGAGCACGACGTCCTTGCCCTGGCGACGCACATGCATGGCGACGCGCCGCCGCTGACCCGCCCCGACCGTGACCGGCGGCAGGATATCGGTCTCCAGGCGCTCGCGGGCCAGGGCATGCCGCAGCTGCTCGAGCTTCCAGGCCAGATAGGGCTCCGGGGCCCAATGCTGCAGAGCGCAACCGCCGCAGACGCTGACGTACGGGCACGGCGGCTCGACCCGCTCGGTGCTGCGGTCAAGCACCGCGACCAGCGCGGCCTGCTCGCCGCGCGCCTCGACCCTGACCCGCTCGCCGGGCAAGGTCCCGGGAACGAAAAGCCCTTCGCCGAAACCATCGCCATGCGCCCCCACCGCCGCGATCGTCACCTCGCGTTCGACCGCGGGTTTATCCGGGCCGCGAAGACGCCGCCGAGGCTTGTTGAAACCGCGTTTCATCGTCCTGCGCTGCCGAGGGCCGTGGCCGGGGCTATGAGAGTTGAACCTCAAACAGCCTCTTGAGCTCCGCCTTGAGAATCTTGCCGTTGGCGTTGCGCGGCAAGACCTCGGGACAAAACAGGACCCGCACCGGTGTCTTGAAGGCGGCCAGCCGCTCGGCGACGAAAGCGCGCAGTTCGTCTTCGCTGGCCTCGGCGCCTGGCTTCAAGGTCACGACCGCGCCTGGCTCTTCACCGAGGGTCTTGTGGGGGATTCCGACCAGCGCCGCGTCCATTACCGCCGGGTGGTCGAAAAGCACGTTTTCGACCTCGATACAGTAGATGTTCTCGCCGCCGCGGATGAGCATGTCCTTGGCCCGATCGATGATGTAGCAGAAGCCCTCGTCATCCAGGCGCGCCAGGTCGCCGGTCTTGACCCAACCCTCGATGAAGGTCTGGGCGGTCGCCTCGGGGTTGTTCCAATAGCCGACCACCACCTGCGGTCCCCGGCACCATAGTTCGCCGACTTCGCCGATCGGCAATTCCCTGTCGCCTTCGAGGCTCATGATCTTCAGGTCGGTGACCGCGACCGCGGGACCACAGGAATCGGGGCGCCGATCGTAGTCCTCGGCCCCGTGGCTGGTCGCGGTGGCCGAGGTCTCGGTCATGCCCCAACCGTTTCCGGGCGCGGAATTGGGGAAGGCCTCGCGGATGCGCCGCACCAGTTCGGGGGCCGAGGGCGCGCCGCCATAGGAAACGCTCTCCAGCGAGGAAAGATCGTAGTTTCCGCGCAAGGGATGCTCGATCAGCTGCCAGGCGATGGTCGGCACGCCGCCGGCCAGGTTCACCCGCTCGCGCTCGATAAGCTCAAAGGCGCGGATGGGATCCCAGCGGCGGGTCATGACGATCTTGGCGCCGGCGAACAGGCTGGGATTGAGGATCGCGAAACAGCCGGTGGCGTGGAAGAACGGCACCGACAGCAGCATGGCCCGCTGCGGCGCTTCTGGATCGGGCGCCGGAGGCGTTTCGCCCCGGCGCAGGAAGGCCCGCGCCCCGGCGCTGCCCGAGGCCATGATGTTGGAATTGATATTGCGGTGGGTGGCGAGCGCCCCCTTAGGATTGCCGGTCGTACCGGAGGTGTAAAAGATGGTCGCCGGATCGTCGGGCTGCACCGCGGTGTCCGGCAGGGCCGCGTCGGCGAGGCCCTGCCAGGAGGTTGGCGCGCCAATCTCGTCTTCGAGCCTCGTCACATAGGGGTTGGCGATCTCCTCCCCCTCCCGGGCGACATAGACCCGTTGAAGATCCGGGCAGCGCGGCAGGTGTTCGGCCAGGCGCTCCAGACGCTCGGCGTCGACGATGGCGACCTTGGCCCCGGAATCGATCAGGCCGTATTCGAGTTCGGGGCCCGTCCACCAGGCGTTCAGCGGCGTGACGATCGCGCCCAGGCAGGCCGCGGCATAGAAGGCCACCGGCCATTCCGGCAGGTTGCGCATGACCAGGGCGACGCGGTCGCCCTTGCCGACCCCGACCCCGGCGAGGCTGCGGGCGAAATGGGCCACGGCGCGGTAGAATGCCTCGAAGTCGATCCGCTCGTCCTCATAGACCAGGAACACCCGGTCGCCGAACGCCCGGCCCTGCACCACCACGTCGCGAAGCGTGGCCGGCGCGTTCTTCCAGGTGCGGGTCGGGAGGCCACGGATAACCACCTCCTCCATCTCGAAGGGGGCGCCGGGGGCGGTCAGCACGGCGTGGGCCTCGGCGATCGACATCGCCGGCCAGGCGGCAGGAGTGGAGACTTCGGCTTTGCTCATGATCGAGGAACAATCATCGCCGGCCGGCGATGTAAAGCGCTCCCAAGCGAGCCCAAGTGAACATTGATCATTGACGGCCGCGAGGGCCGGTCGATCAGCCGATCGCGTCCAGCCGCGCCAGCGCCTCTTCGAGCTTCGCCTTGGCGGCCTCGGCCTCGGCCAGGCGATCGCGATTTTCTTCGACCACCTCCTCGGGGGCGCGGGCGAGGAAACTGGCGTTCGCCAGCTTCTGGCCCGTGCGTTCGATGTCGGCGCCGTGAGCGGCGATGTCCTTGGTGAGCCGGGCGCGTTCGACTGCCAGATCGATGAACTCGGCCACCGGCAAGGCAAAGGCGGCCCCATCAGCCAGATAGGGGACGGCGCCGCGCGGAGCCGCGGCGTCGAAGCGCAGGCCCTCGACACGCAACATCTGGATGATGATCGCCGCATTGGCTTCCAACACTCGGCGCTGGCTGGGGTCGGCCTCGGTGACGATCAGTGGCGGCCTGGCCGATACCGGCACGTTCAACTCGGCGCGCACCGCCCGCCCGGTGGCGATCGTCCCGACCACCAGGGCCATGTCCGCGACAACGCCGGGGTCGATCCAGGCCTCCGAAAGCTCAGGCCATGGCTCGACGATCAGCATCGTCTGGCGCTGGCCGGTCTTGGCCCAAAGTTCCTCGGTGATGAACGGCATGGTCGGATGCAAAAGTTTGAGGATCGTCTCCAGAGCCCAGGCCGCGGTCGCCCGCGTCTCGGGCTTGCCCGCCTCATCCGTACCCTGAAGAATCGGCTTGCAGAATTCGAGGTACCAGTCGCAATAGAGGTTCCAGACGAAGCGGTACGCCGCCGTCGCGGCGGCATCGAAAGCGCAGTCCTCAAGCGCCCGCGTGATCTCGCCCGTCGCCCGGGCGGTCTCACCAACGATCCAGCGGTTGATGGCCTCCCGGACCGAGCCGGGGTCGAACCCCGCCACCGGACGGCAACCGTTCATCTCGCAAAAGCGGGCCGCGTTCCAAAGCTTGGTCGCGAAATTGCGGTATCCTTCGATACGCGCCGTGGACAGACGAATGTCGCGAGCTTGGCCGGACATGGCGACCAGGGTGAACCTCAAGGCGTCGGCGCCATAGGCGTCGACCAGTTCCAGCGGGTCGAGCACGTTACCCTTCGACTTCGACATCTTGGCCCCGCCCGCGTCACGGATCAGGGCGTTGATGAACACTCGCCGGAACGGCGCCTCGCCGGTGAAGTGCAAGCCCATCATCATCATCCGGGCGACCCAGAAGAAGATGATGTCGAACCCGGTCACCAGAGTGTGGGTCGGATAGAAGCGCGCCAGATCGGCGGTCTTATCGGGCCAGCCGAGGGTCGAAAACGGCCACAAGGCCGAGGAAAACCAGGTGTCGAGCACATCTTCGTCCTGGCGCAGCGGCTCGTCGCGGCCATAGTGCTCGCGCGCCGCCTCGGCCGCTCCGGCCTCGGTTTCGGCGACAAAGGCGCGGCCGTCGGGCCCGAACCAAGCCGGGATGCGGTGCCCCCACCAAAGCTGCCGCGACACGCACCACGGCTCGATGTTGCGCATCCATTCGAAGTAGGTCTTTTCCCAATGCTGGGGGACAAAGCGGGTGCGGCCGTCCTCGACCGCGGCGATCGCCTCCTTGGCCAGCGTCTTGGCGTCGACCCACCATTGGTCGGTGAGATAGGGCTCGACGACTACGCCGGAGCGATCGCCATGCGGCACGGCGTGGCGCACCGGCTCGACGCCCCGGAGCAGGCCGAGCGCCTCGAACTCCTCGACCACCTTCTTGCGGGCCGCGAACCGGTCCAGCCCACGCCAGCCAACCGGGGCGTTGTCGTTCAACCGCGCCTCGGGATCGAGGACGTTGATCATCGGCAGTCGATGACGCTGGCCGACCTTGAAGTCGTTGAAGTCGTGGGCTGGCGTGATCTTCACCGCCCCCGAGCCTTTTTCCGGGTCGGCGTAGTCGTCGGCGATGATCGGGATCGGTCGGCCGACGATCGGCAGGCGCACGCAGCGGCCGATCAGCGGCTGGTAGCGCGGGTCGTCCGGATGCACGGCCACGGCGGTGTCGGCGAGCATGGTCTCGGGCCTGGTGGTGGCGACGACGATCTCGCCGGAGCCGTCCTCAAGCGGATAGGCGAAGTGCCAATAGTGGCCATCGACCTCGCGCTGTTCGACCTCGAGATCGGAAATGGCGGTCTGGAACTGCGGATCCCAGTTCACCAGGCGCTTGTCGCGATAGACCAGGCCCTGGCGATGCAGAGTGACAAACACCTTACGCACCGCCTGAGACAAACCCTCGTCGAGGGTGAACCGTTCGCGGCTCCAATCGCAGGAGGCGCCGAGCCGGCGGAGCTGGCGTGAGATCGTTCCGCCCGACTGCGCCTTCCATTCCCAGACGCGTTCGACGAACGCCTCGCGGCCCATGTCGCGACGGCCGATATTGCCGGATGCGGCCAATTGTCGCTCGACCACCATCTGGGTGGCGATACCGGCGTGATCCATGCCCGGCAGCCATAAGGCGGCCGCTCCACGCATCCGCGCGAACCTGGTCAGAACATCCTGGAGCGTGGTGTTGAGGGCGTGGCCGATATGCAGGGAGCCGGTCACATTCGGCGGCGGGATGGCCATCGAGAATGCCGGCGCGGCGGGGTCATCCGACGGCGCGAACACGCCCGACTCCTCCCAGAGCCGATACAGGCGCGGTTCGGCGGAGTCGGGATCGA
>DATBOH010000118.1:0-5783 GCA_036553915.1 Caulobacteraceae bacterium
TGGAAAGCGCCGGACCTGCGCCCCGACAATCCGGCGCCAGACCCAGCCAGCGACAGATCCTGGCAAGGGAACGACGCCCAGGCGAGATCGGCGCGGCCATGGACGTCACCGGCGGTCAAATCGCCGATGTCACCGACGATCAGGTCCTCGCCGCCCCAGTTAATCCGATAGGTCTCCGCCTTGGCGGCATCGATGTCATTGGCCAGGAGGCAGCGCCAACCCGGACCCAGTCCGGCTCGCGCCATGCCGCCGCCAGCGAAGAACTCGAAGTAGGCCGGCGCCGCTCTTGCTTCGGGCCGAATCATCGCCGCCACTGTGACGATGAACGGTCGGCTTGATAAGCCATTGTGCCTGTGAATGACTGAACCAGGGCGCAGCGCGAGAACGCGAGGATTTGCGGATGAGCGAAGCTGAAAATCGCGACCTTGTCCTTCGCCGTCGCATCGCCGCTCCGCCGGCCGCTGTCTGGCGGGCCTGGAGGGCGCCCGCGCTCCTGGTCCGCTGGTTTGCCCCGGCGCTCTGGACCACCCGGCTTCATTGGTCGGTGACCGACCGCGAACGCCACGAGCAGATGGGATTCCACCAAGGCTGGAGTCAGTGCGCCGACCAGCTCGCGATAGTCGCCGCCGCTCTATGAGTGCGGCTTAAAGGAGGAGATCGTGATGACCGAGACCTTGCACTCTGCGCCAGCCCAAGCCAAGCCGAAGGGTGGCGTGAACGCCTATCTGGCGGTGGATGGCGCCGTGAAGGCTGCCGAGTTTTACCGCCGCGCCTTCGGGGCTGAACTGGCCGCCATCAATCCGGTCGACGACAAGGGCCGGACCATGCACATCCATCTCTACGTCAACGGCTCGAGCGTCATGCTCGGCGACTACTATCCCGAACATGGACATGGCGATGAGGGCCACGCCGGATTCACCATGATCCTTCATGTGGATGACATCGATGCGGCCTACAAGCGCGCCGTCGACGCCGGGGCGACACCCGGCCAGCCCATCACCGAGATGTTCTGGGGCGATCGGTACGGCAGCGTGAAGGACCCCTTCGGCGTCACCTGGGCCATGAACGAAGCCAAGGCCTGATGGCCTGTTTCATCTGAGGAGAAATCCATGACCGCAACCGGGCGCTTCACTTGGTATGAGTTGATGACCACCGATACGGCCGCCGCCGCCGATTTCTATGGCAAGGTGATCGGCTGGACGCACGCCCCCGCCGGACCGTCGGGGGCCGGAACGCCTTATACGGTGTTCAGCGCCGCCGACGGCGGCGTGGCCGGCCTGATGGCGATTCCCGACGAAGCCAAGGGCCAGCCGCCGGGGTGGATCGGGTACATTTCGGTCGAAGATGTCGACGCCTTCGCCCGGAAATTCGCCGACGCGGGCGGACAGGTCCATCGTCCTGCGGCCGACATTCCCGACGTTGGCCGCTTCGCTGTCGTCGCCGACCCTCAGGGCGCTGTCGTGTGCCTGTTCAAACCCCTGCCGCGGCTCGATGGCGCCGAGGTTCCATCCAAGGATGCGCCCGGCTATCCCTCATGGCGTGAACTGATGACCACCGATGGCCCCAAGGCGGTGGGTTTCTACACCGCCATGTTCGGCTGGGACCGCTCCACCGGCCACGACATGGGGCCGATGGGCGTCTATCAGCTGTTCGCCTATGACGGAGCCGATCGCGGCGGCATCATGACCCGCCCGCCGCAGATGCCGGTCTCGCACTGGGGCTACGTGTTTCAGGTCGAGTCGGTCAAGGCGGCGGCCGAACGGCTCACCGCCGCCGGCGGAACAATCACCAATGGGCCCATGGAGGTGCCCGGCGGCGACCATGTCGTCCAGGCCCGGGATCCGCAGGGCGCGCATTTCAGCTTGCAGAGCCACAAGCCCTGAAAGCCGCTCGCCTCAGGCCTTGGTCCTGGGCTTGAACGGCTCCGGTATTCGTCCGGCCCCCTGACGGGCGAACATCCAGCCCGGGTATTCGGACGGCAGATCGCTGACCGCGTCGAGCCTCGCCACCTCCTCGGCGCTCAGCGTCAGGTCCACCGCGGCCAGGTTGTCATCGAGCTGATCGACGGTCTTGGCGCCGATGATGATGCTCATCACGTGGCTCTTGGCGAGCAGCCAGGCGAGGGCGACGCGGGCCACTGAGACGCCATGCGCAGCGCCGACCTGGCGCATTTCGGCCACGCAGGCCCAGGCGCGGTCATGGTCGACCGGCGGAAAGTCGAACGTCGCCCGGCGCGCGCCTTCAGGCGTCTCGGCGCCCGGCCCGAATTTCCCCGACAGCAGGCCGCCGGCCAGCGGCGACCAGACCATCAGTCCGAGGCGTTCGGCGACCAGCATCGGAATGAGGTCGCGCTCCAGGTCGCGGCCGGCGATCGAATAATAGGCCTGCAAGGTTTCGAATCGAGCCCAGCGGCGCTCGTCGGCCAGGGTGTTGGCCTTGGCGATTTTCCAGGCGGCCCAGTTCGAGACCCCGACATAGCGGACCAGACCCTCGCGCACGAGGTCGTCAAGCGCCCGCATTGTTTCTTCGATCGGCGTCACCGGATCGTTGCCGTGGATTTGATAGAGGTCGATGTGATCGAGGCCCAGACGCTCCAGGCTGGCCTTGACGCTGTCCATGATATGGCCGCGCGATGCGCCAGCGTCGTTGGCTCTTGGACCCATGCGGCCCAGGCACTTGGTGGCGATGACCACGTCGCTGCGCTTGACCTTGAGGTCGCGAAGGGCCTGACCGAGCCGCCGCTCGCTTTCGCCAAATGAATAGATGTCGGCGGTGTCGAAGAAGTTCACCCCCGCCGCCAGCGACCTGCCGACGATGTCATTGACGAGCGGTTGGTCGAGCGAGCCGATCGCTTTCCACATCCCGGCGTCGGGGTTGCCGCCAAAGGTCATGGTCCCCAGGCAGATTTCCGAAACATACAGACCGGTCCGGCCAAGTTGGTTGTATTTCATCGCCATTCTCCATGATCTCGCGGCGCTCAGGCTCGGCCTAGCTCCAGGCCAGCCATGCCGCCAGCGGCGCGCCATTCCTCCAGGCTACGGGTGAAGGCGATCGGCCCGGCCCCGTAGAAGCCGTTCTGCACCGCCCTGGCGCTGGGCTTGCCCTCGTTGTTGTAGTAGCCCGGCGTGCATTCGGCCTGAAACTTCTCGCGCATCACCGCGAGCTTAAGGATTGTGTCGACCCAGTCCTGCTCGGCCGCTTCGCTGACCTCGACGAGGCGGACCTGGGCGCTCAGGCATTGCTCGACAATGTAGGCAAGATGCTTGGCCTGCTCATTGAGCATGTGCGGGAAGTTGACGCTGAAGCCCGATTGGGTCTGGGTAACGATGAAGCAGTTCGGAAAGCCGCGGCTGTGGAACCCGTGTAGGGTGCGCACCCCCTCGGACCACTTTTCGGTCAGCGACTGGCCCCCCCGACCATACAGCTCATAGCCGGACCGGCGGGTGTATTCGGTGCCGACCTCAAAGCCGGTGGCGTAGATCAGGCAGTCGACCTCATAGCGCTGGCCATTGGCCCAAACCGCGTGTTCGTCGATTTTGTCGACGCCCCGACCGTCGGTGTTAACCAAGCGCACATTGGGCCGATTGAAGGCTTGCAGATATTCGTCGTGGAAGCACGGACGCTTGCAGAACTGCCGATAGTAGGGCTTGAGCGCCTCGGCGATCGCCGGATCGGCGACCATCGCATCGACCCGGGCGCGAACCTGGTTCATCTTCTGGAAGTCGGCGATCTCGACCATCTCTCCAGCGTCGGCCGGGGCGGCGTCGCCGGCGCGCTCGTTGCGCCTGGCCAGGATCAGCAGGTTGCGGATGATTTCCGTCCAACCGTCGCTGACAAGGTCCTCATCCTGAAAGCCGCCGGAGACCAGGATGTTGAAATTGTCCATGCGCTTTTGCTGCCAGCCCGGTTCGAGACCAGCCACCCAGGCCGGATCGGTCGGCCGGTTGGCGCGCACGTCGATCGACGAGGGGGTCCGTTGGAATACGAAGAGCGATTTGGCCCCGGCCGCCAGATGCGGCACGCACTGCACCGCTGTCGCTCCGGTGCCAATGATCCCGACCCGCTTGTCCTTCAGGCCGGTGAGTCCTCCGTTGGAGTCGCCGCCGGTATAGGCATAGTCCCAACGGCTGGTGTGGAAGGAATGGCCAAGGAAATTTTCCACTCCGGGAATGCCCGGCAATTTGGGTCGATGCAGCGGTCCGTTGGCCATGATCACGAAGCGGGCCCGAAGCGCATCGCCACGATTGGTGGAAATCACCCAGCGCGCCGCCGCTTCATCCCAGTCCATCCGCGTCACTTCGGTCTGGAACAGGGCCCCGTCATAGAGGCCGAAATGACGACCGATGGCCCGGCTGTGAGCGAGGATCTCGGGGGCGCGGGAGTATTTCTCGACCGGCATGTAGCCGATCTCTTCGAGAAGCGGCAGATAGATGTAGGATTCGACGTCGCAGGCCGCGCCCGGATAGCGGTTCCAGTACCAGGTGCCGCCGAAATCGCCGCCCTTCTCGATCAGACGCACGTCCTTGACGCCCGCTTCGCGCAGGCGCGCCCCGCATAGCAGGCCTCCGAAGCCGCCGCCGACGATCGCCACATCGACCTCATCGGTGATCGGCGCGCGGCTGAAACCTGCCTCGACATAGGGATCGTCCAGATAGTGCGCGAAGCGGCCCTCGATCTTGACGTACTGCTCGTTGCCATCGACGCGCAGCCGCTTGTCGCGCTCGGCCCTATACTTGGCGCGCAACTCGGCCGGATCGAACTCCAAGCCGGCCGGCCCGGCCTGGTCATCATGAGCCATGGTCTTGGTCCCTCGAACGCTTGTTTGAATTGACCATAGCCGAACCACGGGCGCAAGCGCCCCAGGCCTGATGCGCTAAGGGCGTGTGGAGTTATCTCGGCCGGTGGTCGCCGCCGCTTGGCCGATTGCCACCGCTCGGCCGAGGGCCGCCGCTCGGTCGAAGACCGCCGCTTGGCCGGCCGCCGAATCCGCCTGAAGGGCGGCCAGCCGGGCGAAATCCGCCCATCGGCCGGTTGGCGGCGTGGAATCCGCCACCTCCGAAGCCGCGTGGCGAAGCGCGATAGCCGCCATAGCGAGGCGCCGCGGCCCGATACCCCGTGCCGCCGAAACGGCTGGGACGATAGGCGGCGTGATAGCCGCCCCCGCCGCGATAGCTGTGCGAGGCCACTCGGTACCCATGCGGCCCCAGTCGGCCGCCATGCGACGCGGCGCGATAGCTGCGCGGCGCGGCTCCGCGGATCACGCGGGCACGAGGGCCGCTCTGGACATTGGCGAAGCGGGCGCCGCGACGCCCCCCGGCGCCGAGTTGCGCCGGACCGTGCTGGCCATGAAGGGCGGGGCCGCGTGCAAGCGGGCCATGGCCATGCAGGGCGGAATGCGCCGCAAGGGCCGCGCCGGCGCCGCCAACGGCCGCGGCGGCCAATCGCCCGTGGTTGAAGGCGCCGGCCCGGCGACCGGGATCGCCCGCCGCCGCCATCGCGTGGCTAGCCTGGGCGGCCGTCGCCCCCACATGCGCCGCTCGCGCCGCCGCAAGCTGTTGCCGGCTGGCGGCCAACCGAACGCCGCCTGGGCCACCATTGAAACTGACCCGACCGGCTCCGCGGTTGATGAATACGGCGCGGTTGAAAACGGCGTTTACGTGCACGCCGCCGAAGTTGGTCACCTCGCGGTTGTAGAAAAAGGTCCGGCCGCGCCAATAGCCGCCGTCATAGCCGTACCCGCCATAGCCGTATCCGTAGTCGATGCCGCCATAGAAGCCGACGGT
>DATBOH010000125.1:0-2873 GCA_036553915.1 Caulobacteraceae bacterium
CAGCATGCAGCGCAATGCGGGCGACAGTTGCGGCAGCAGACGGCCAATCAGCCAGATGGCACCGATCAGCAAAACAGCCTGGGCCGCCCCGGTGAGCCAGACCTTGGATGAACTGCGCCAGCAGGCGAACGGCTTCGCCCCGGCTCTGGTCTATACGCCCGGCGACCTGGATCCGGAGGACGAACGGCGCCTGCGCCTCGGCGTGTTCGCCGGCCTGGTTCGCCTGGCCCGTAACCCAGACCAGCTCGTCGAGCAGGTCTCTCTGTTGCTGCACGAACCCCTGACGCGCCTGTCAGACGCCGCCAAGGCCACCCTGGCCCGCAGCCGGCGCCTCGATCAGATTCTGGCCGGGCGCAAAGTGCTGGTGATCGATGACGACATTCGCAACATCTTCTCTCTGGCGAGCGCCCTGGAGGAGCATGGCATTGAGCTTCTCTATGCAGAAAGCGGCCGCCTCGGCCTCGAACTGCTCGACGCCAAGGGCGATGTCGACCTCATCCTCGTCGATATCATGATGCCGGACATGGATGGCTACGAAACCATCCGCGCCATTCGCGGGCGGGATGCTTTCAAAGCCACGCCGGTGATCGCGGTGACCGCCAAGGCGATGAAGGGCGATCGCCAGAAGTGCATTCAGGCCGGCGCTTCGGACTACGTGTCCAAGCCGGTCGCCATCGACCATCTGGTCTCGGTGCTGCGGGTGAACCTACAGCGAGCCGACGCGCAGCGGCTGACCAGCGATGCGCTCGCCGGCATGGCCACCCAGCCGGGATGAAAACCATCGGCACGGCTGCGCAAAAATCTTCGCCGGGCGAGCGCCATGAATCGATCTGCCTTGAGAGCGAATTGAGCGCCCGCATTCTGATCGTCGATGACGATGAGCGGAACGCCTTCGCCGCGGCCCAGGCGCTGGAAAGCCTCGGGCATGAACTGGTGATCGCCCGGTCGGGCCAGGAAGCCCTGCGCAAGCTCCTGGACGAGGAGTTCGCCGTCATCCTGCTCGATCTCAACATGCCGGAAATGGATGGTTACGAGACCGCGTCCTTGATCCGCGGCCGCCGGCGAACGGCGCTCACGCCGATCGTGTTTTTGACGGCGATCTTTCGCGATGAAGCCCATGTCTTCCAGGCCTATTCGGCCGGAGCCGTGGACGTGGTGTTCAAGCCGGTCGACCCGTTCATCCTGCGTTCCAAGGTCAAGGTTCTTGCGGATCTGCACCTCAAGACCGCCGAGATCGCGCGGCAGGCCGCCTACCAGGCCTGGCTTCTCGGCGAGCGCCAGCGAGCCGATTCGGAGCGTCGCACGGTCGAGCGCCGGCTGCGACTGGCCGAGGCGCGCCAATCGGTGATCCTCAAGTCGCTGCCGATCATTTTCCACGCTCGGACCGCCGAGCCGCCGTTCACGCCCACCTTCATCAGCGGGGCGGTGCGCGAAATGACCGGTCACTCAGGACAGGACTTCCTTGGTGCGCCCGACTTCGCATCGGGCTGCATCCACCCCGACGATTTCGGCCGGGTGGTAAGGGAGGTTACGGGCGCACTGAGTACCGGCGCCTACGCCTGCGAGTACCGCTTAAGGTGCGCCGACGGGCGTTATCGACTTTTCCAGGACCAGGGGATCTTGGCCCCTGCCGTTGACGGGCAGCCACAGGAGATCTGGGGTTCGATCATCGACGTCACCGAGCGCCGATCACTCGAGGAGCAACTGGCCCAGGCGCGCAAGATGGAAGCCGTGGGTCAACTGACCGGCGGCGTGGCCCATGACTTCAACAACCTGCTGACCGTGATCCTCGGCAACGCCGAGATGCTGGCCGAGCGGCGCGAGGACGACGCCAAGCGGGCTCTTCGCATTGAAGCCGTACGCACGGCTGCCGATCGCGGTCGAACCCTCACGCGGCAACTGTTGGCCTTCGCCCGACGCCAGCAGCTCAACCCGGCGCCGAAGGACGTCAACGCCCTTATCGCCGCCTTCGCGCCGCTGCTCCGGCAGGCGGTCGGTGAGGCGATGCAGATCGACTATCGCTTGAGCGAGGGCGAGCTTTGCGCGGTCATCGACGGCGCCCAGCTGGAAACCGCGCTGCTCAACCTCGCCGTCAACGCCAGGGACGCCATGCCCGAAGGCGGCGGGCTGTCGATTTCGACACGCGCCGTATCGGACGATCTCGGCCACTGGGTCGAGGTGGAGGTCGCCGACACCGGCCCCGGCATGACCGTCGAGGTCAGGGACCGCGCCTTCGAACCCTTCTTCACCACCAAGGAGATCGGTCTTGGCTCCGGTCTGGGTCTCTCCCAAGTCTATGGCTTCGTCAGTCAGTCGGGAGGCGATCTGAGCCTCGAGACCGCGCCTGGCCAGGGCGCGATCTTCCGATTGCGACTGCCGGCCGCCCCTGGCGAAGCGGTTGAGGAACCGGCCGCCGCCTCGCCATTGCCCCTCGGCGGGTCGGAACTGATCTTGGTGGTCGAGGACGACGCCCACGTCCTGGCTCTTACCCAGGACATGCTCAAAGCTCAGGGTTATCGAGTGCTTACCGCGATGGACGCCGCCGAGGCGATGGCGGTGTTGACGGCCAATCCGGACATCGACGCTCTGTTCAGCGATGTCACCATGCCCGGCGGCGTCACCGGCATTGGCCTGGCCCGCCAGGCGCGTCTTCTGCGGCCGGACCTTCGCATCCTGCTCACCTCGGGGTTCATCGCCGACGGATCGTGCGTTGGTTCGGAATTTCCGATGCTCGACAAGCCCTTCACGAGCGAGGATCTGGCCGCGGCCCTGCGGACTGTGCTGGACGCCCCGAAGCGGCGGCGCCGACGCGCCGCGCCGACAGCTCGCCGGTCAAAATCCGCTCGCCGCCGGTAAACACCTCCAGCCCATCG
>DATBOH010000173.1:0-2670 GCA_036553915.1 Caulobacteraceae bacterium
AACCGACAACAACTTCGCCGGCGACACCGACGAGATCGAACAGGCGGCGATCGCCTGCGCCTCGTCAGGGCTGGAGTTCACTGTCGATACCGACACCGACATCACCACGGCGATGAACGGCCTGTTCCAGAAGGCGGTGCAGACGGCCTATCTGGCCCATTAGAGACGGACGCCTTTAGTCGGTCTTGGTGATCGGCGATTGCGGGCTGGGCGGCGACCCCGAGCGCCCGCGCGTCATGCCGTGATGCGGGTCGGGAATATGCCCGCCTGGGGCAATCTGGCCGTTGCCCAGGCGCATGTCGCCGATCTTCAGCTCCGGCGGGCATGGGCCCACGTAGCGGCCGTCGACGTCGTCCACGTGGTGCGACTTGATGGCCTGATAGGGCGGGTTGTAGGCCACCGTGCTCTCGATTCTGAGATGGTAGGCTGTCCGAAAATTGCCGTTGGCCGAGCCGGAGAGCTCGGTTATGCCGGCGCCATTGGGCAGCGGGCAGGTCGAGGCGAACACATAGGAGCCATCCAGCTTTCGCGAGGCGGTCGGCGATTGGCAACCGTGCGCGAGCCCTTGCTTGACCGCCACATCGTGATTGAAGATCGGGTCGCGCTCGTCGGTGTGGCTGCCGATACAAACACCGACGCTACCGCGATTGCCCAGCATCTTGGGGTTGCCGTCGCGGGTAATGGTCTCCTGCCAGAGCCCGGCCTTCCGGACCGGCGGCGTCTGCCCACAGGCCGCAAGCCCCAGACCGGCGGCGCAGGCAATCAGAATGACGCGCGACATATCCGGCCCCCGACGATGACACGGCGTATCTTAGGCCGCGGCGCGCGGCCTCGAAACCCCGATCAAATTCCGCTGTTGCGCCGCTGGCCGAGCGGTTGAGAGACGCCTCGCCGTATCAGTAGCCGAGATTGCCGAAGGTGCTGTCCATCGAGCTGAGACCGGTGATGATGGCTCCCTGCACGGCGAGAATCCCGCCGACCACGACGATGGCGACCATGGCCAGTATCAGGGCGTATTCGGCCGAGGAGGCGCCGCTGTTGTCGATCAGATAGCGCTTGAACATGGGCGTCACCCGTCGTTTGAACCGTGGACCCCGACCACCCGATTTTGGGAAGTTCAAGGTTCCACGAGCATTTTGAGCATTTTGCTGTTGCGAGGTCCGCAAATCAATAGCGCGGCTGTGCCTGGAGCCGTATTGCGGCGAGCTATTTTGTCGCGGGGCTTCGCGTTTCAAGACAAAACCCCCGGCTTTACCCGGCGGTTTGAGCTTTCGGCGAAAGCTTTGCTGTATAACTCCGGCGCGACCGCGGCATGCGGTGCGACACTGTGTCGCGCGACAGGCTCAACCGCCCGCCATGGTCGCGGCCAGGCGGTTAAAGACGCCGTTCATGCGGTGGCCCATGGCGTGCAGGATGACGATCCCGCAGCCGCTGAGGATCATCAGCAGCAGGGCGTATTCGCTCGCCGACGCCCCGGATTCGCAGCGGCCGTAGCGGAAGAGCATTGTCGCCGGGGAGAGGGTGCGCACAGAAATCCTTGATTCGCTTGCGCCCCCGCCGCGGGTGTTGTGGCCGCCGTTCGTGGCGACCGTGAGACTCAATTCGGGCGAACGCCAGCGGTTCCCGCGCCGGCCGGGAGCACCCGGTAAAGCTGCAGCGTCGCGGTCGGCGGCGTCAGGCGCTGGAGCCAGGGCGGAATCTGGCCGCGCCTGAGGGCCGCGCCGAGGCTGCCCGGGCCGACCATGAGCGGATAGGGCGGGCAATCGAGCAGGTAGTCGGCGCCCAGAGCCCTCACCCGGGCCTCAGCGAAGCGCGGCGGCGCGGCCCAGGCGAGATGCGCGGCCAGAATGGCGTTCGAGAGCCGGTGATAGGGGGCGGCGACCACCGAATGGGCGCTATAGACGAGGATGAATGGCCCCAGGTCCTGCGGCGCGAGAATGTCGCCGGTCGGAAACCTGGCCAGGGGCGCATAGGCCGATGCGGCGAAGCAGCGCGGTCCGGCATCGACATAGGTCATCTTTGGGCGCGGCCCGAGCAGCGTGATCGAGCGGGTGATGACCGCTCCGGCGAACGTGGGCGAGAGGATGAAGGCGGCCAGGGCGCTCGGCAGCATCAGGGCCCGCCAATAGCGCTCGGCGATCCAGCTCAGAGCGGCGGCCAGGGCCGGCAGGCCCAGCCAGTATACATAATCCTGCATGCGCCAGGCGAACCAGGCGATTACGGCCGAGAGCCCGATGCCGGCGACCAGGGTCAGGACGCCGGTGTCCCAGGCGCGCCAGCGCCGCACGGCCAGCACCACCGCCGCCGCCAGCGAGACCGCCAGCAGACAGGCCGCGGCTATGGCCGCCGGGCGCTCGATGCGCATCATCTTGTCGAGGGATTGAACCTCCTGGACGCGATCGAACCAGAAGCGCTTGACCTCGGGGTTCATGCCGGCGAACGGCCCGCGCAGGCACTGGGGATCAAGCCCCAGGTAGACGGCCAGGCTGGCGGCCCCGGCGAGGGCCACAAGGGCCACGCGCGCCGGCGCCCCGACCCGCGCCGACAGGGCGGCCGCCAGGGCGAGACCGCCGCCGGCCACGATCACGGCCGCGGTCAGGTTGAGCGCCAGGGCGTCGCAGAACGACAGGCTCCAGCGGGCTGGCGGCGTCTGGATCAGGAACAGGGCCA
>DATBOH010000184.1:0-16034 GCA_036553915.1 Caulobacteraceae bacterium
ATAGGCGACCAGCTTCAGGTGGTGCTGGCCGTGGAACACGCTGCCCTTCATCGCCTGCTTGTCGAACAGCAGATAGATCGGCGGGAAGTTGCAGTAGTATTTGCGCCGGCTGATGCCGCGCGGGCGCACCTGGATCGGGTACGTCCGGGTGGCGCCGGTCTCATCGGTCAGCGCCAGGCTCGCCGGATAGGGTTTAAGGCTGGTCTTCGCCTCGCGCACCAGGGCCGGCCACGGCGCGGTCAGGGTGATGCGCAGCGGCGGCGCATCGGCGGCGAACAGCTTGTCCGCCGCCACCGCCGGCGAGGCAAGGAGCCACGCCAGCGCCACCAAGCCTAGAAATGCGCGAACCATGCCATCCCCCGTGTCCTGCGCCGAGTTTGCCACAGGAGGGCCGGCTCGGCACCCCGGAAACGTCGCCTCGAGAGCCCGGCTCTCGCCCCGGCGACGGCGGCGCGGTCGGCGGTGCTCGCGGGTCGCCGCGCCAAGTGCGTGCTTGGAGACCTCGTCCGCCGAAGCGGTATCTTCCGTGGGGGCTGTCGTAGAAAGGCCGGAGCCGGGGAGGCGATCGTTGCCAGCCGGGGGTTGCGGGCGTAGCTTTTTTGGCCATCTCAGAGCGATCAGGCTTTGGTGCGAAGGGAATGCAAATGGACGATTCCGACAGTGCGGCCATCGTCGACGAACGCCACGGCGCCCGGGACTACGATGGTCCTGACGACCATCGGCTGGGCGTGCGCCACGCGGCCTACCCGGAACTCAGCCACGACGAGACGGAGCGCTTCAACTTTCTCGCCCAGATGAACCATCACTTAGTCGGCAAGGTGGCCCCGGCTGTCGAGCGCGCCTGGACCTCGCGCGTGGCGCCGCGCTTTGAGGCCGAGCATGGGCGCCCGCCGGCCAATCGTCACGAGGCGCGCAAAGCGTTGCTGGCCGAGCCGGTGTTTCAGACGTGGTCGGCGCTTCGGCGGATGACCATGGAGCAGCGGCAGGAGGCGGGCCGCTGGGCCGCCCTGCGCCAGGCCGAGACGCTGGCGGCCAGAACCGCGTCGCTGATCCGCCAGGGGCAGTTGAGCCTCGATCCCAGCTTGCCGATCCCTCGCTATGTCTCGGCCGTGGACCACCACTGCATGCCCGGCAGCTACCATGGCGAAACCTTCCCGGGCGATGTCACCGGCCCGGCGAGCTACGACAGCGGCATCTACGTCACCGTGCGCGGCCGCGGGGGGCCGCTGAACGATGGCATTGGCCAAACCCTGGCCGGATGGATCAGGGAAACGTATCCGACGCTTCGGCCGCAGCGGATCATCGATCTTGGCGCCACCACCGGCCACAATCTCCTACCCGTCGCGCAAGCCTTCCCGGAGGCGGAGGTCATCGGCGTTGATGTCGGGGCGCCGGTGCTGCGCTACGCGGCCGCGCGCGCCACGGCGCTGGGTGTCGACAACGTGCGGTTCATCCAGGCCGACGCCAGCCGACTTGGGCAGTTCGAGGACGGCGCCTTCGATCTGGTGATGTCGACTATGTTCCTGCACGAGCTTTCCCTGCCGGCGCTGGACGCCATCCTGGCCGAAAGCCATCGCCTGCTCGCCGAGGGCGGCCTGATGATCAACATGGAGCAGCCCGCTTACGCCGGCATGGGCCCGTTCGAGCAGGCCATGCGCGACTGGGACGCCCACTATAACAACGAGCCGTTCTGGTCGACGCTGCATGACCTCGATCTGGACGAGCGCTTTACCGCCGCCGGCTTCGAGCGCGAGAAGCTGGTTCATGTCACTTTCGAAGATCCGTCGGGCGCTGTCGGCGGCGGCCGCATTTCCATGGTCTTCGTCGGCGCGCGCAAATAGCCTCAGGCGATGAGTCGTACCTCCGCCCTGCGCCGCTCAGCCGACAAACCGGCCGGCAAGCGACCCTATTTCCTCGATCCCGAGGCCGAGCGGATTTTCGCCATCACCATGGCGGTGGCGCAGGAACTGGCCGTCGCCCGCGCGCGTGTCGACACCCTGGAGCGGCTGCTGGAGGCCAAGGGCGTGGTCGCCCGCGAGGAGATCGAAACCTTCGCGCCATCGACCGAGGCGCACGCCGAGCGCGCCGCCTGGAGTCAGGAATACATCAATCGCATCCTGCGGATCGTCCAGCAGGAGGCGCAGGCAGCCGAGATCAGGGACGAGCCGCCGGCCGCCTAGGCTCTGGAGGGGGCTGCTGGGAGAGCCAGACGTCCATCAGCTCAGAGCCCCTGGCGACCCAGACCCCCGGCTGAGCGGCGATGTGCTCGAGGGCCTTTTCCAGGGCGCCGATGCGATGCGGCTGGCCGATGACCCACGGATGCAAGGACAACGCCATTACGCGCCCGCCCTGCGTCCGGGCCTCGCCGGCGAGATAGGTGAACTGGTCGATCACCTGGTCGACGAAATCGCTCTCGCGGTGACGGAAATCGACCAGGATCTGGCGGTCGCTGAGATCGGCACTGAGCGGCATGGCGATGAGCGGGCTTGTGCGCGTACGGAACACGTACGGCATATCGTCATTGATCCAGTCGCCGAACCAGGCGACGTCCTCTTCGGCGATCAGGTCGGGAGTGTTCATCGACTCCGATCGGCCGGGCGATATCCACCCGCGCACCGGCTGGCCGCTCGCCTGGCGCAGGACCGACAGGCTTTCCCGAACCAGGGCGCGCTCTTCCGCTTCGGGCTGGCCGCCATAGTGCGGCTTGTCCATGTCCACCCCATGGGCGGCGATTTCGTCGCCGCGATCGGCGATGAGGCGGATCAGGCTGGGATAGCGTTCGGCAAGACGGCTGTTGACCGCCCAGGTGACGCCAAGGCCCAAGAGATCGAAGACCCGCAGCATCCGGTAGACGCCGACCCGGGCGCCATAGTCGCGCAGGGTGTAGTGGCGCAGGTCCGGATAGGGCGTGACCATGCCGCCGGGAAGCTTGAATGGCTGACCCTTCTGGTCGAGCGGAAAGAATTCCAACGCCACGTTGATCCATAGCGCTACGCCGGCGCCGCCCGGCCAACGCACCGGGGCCCGCTCGCGCAGCATCGACCAGTCATAGCGGTCGTGATCCATGCCGTAGCGACGCCACGGATAGGCGAGATATTGGGGATCGAGCGCCATCACCGCGCGTCCCGCCGCTGGGCGATGTCGGCCGCCGCGAGGTCATAATAGTTGGCGATGTAATGCTCGGCGATCTCGCGCCCGGTCGCCAGCCACACGCCGTCGTGCCCGGTGATGTAGCTGAGCGCCTCCTCGAAGGGTTCCAGCCGATAGGGCTGGCCGATGAGATAGGCATGAAGGGGGATACACATCACCGTGCCGGAAACCTCGCCCTCCTCATACAGACGATCAAAGTTGGCTTTGAGGATCTCCACGTAGCGCCTAGGCGAGATGTTCTGCACGTTGAAGACGATGGAATCGTTCATCTCCAGCGAATAGGGGACCGAGACGAAACGGCCGGTCCGGGTGCGGACCGGAGTGGGCTGATCGTCGTGAAACAAATCGCAGGTGTATTTCAAACCGTACTCGGCCAGCAGGTCCATGGTCCGCTCGGTGTGGGTGAGGGCGGGGGCGAGCCAGCCAGCGATGGTCTGGCCGGTAGCCGCTTTCACGCTGGCGATGGAATCCTCGATGATCGCCCGCTCCTGGGCCTCGTCCATGCCGTAGCAGTAGCGGGTGTTGTAGATGCCGTGGCTGAAGAACTCCCATTGGCGCTCGGCGCAGGCCTTGATGATCTCCGGATGGTGATCGATGAGCGCGACTGACAGCGAGATCGAGCCGCGCAACCGGTATCGGTCCATCAGCTCCATCATCCGCCAATGGCCAACTCGATTGCCGTAGTCGCGGGAGGCGTAGCCGAGGACATCGGGGACCGGTCGGGCCCAGGCCTTGCGGCTCGGATTGGCCGGCGGGTCGAGCTCATAGAACTCGATGTTGGGGGCGACCCAGAACGCCAGCCGCTTGCCGCCGGGCCAGACGATCCTGGGGCGGTCGCGATAGGGCCAGTAGTCGTAGAGGCCGGGGTCCGAGTTCATCCCGTGACTCCCTGGCTCTGCGGCCACGCCGCGAGGTAGTCGCGCACGGTGGAGAAGGCTTCGACGTCGGCGTACTTGAGCAGCATGTCGGCCAGGTTGGCGAAGTGCGGAATCTCGTGCTTGTCGGCCACGCACTCCTCGGCGACGATCGCCCGGTAGCCATGCGAGAGACTGTCGACAGCGCAGGCGCGCACGCAGCCTGACGTCGATCCGCCGGTGATAATCACCGTGTCGACCTTGTGCCAGACCAGCAGCGAGGCGAGGTTGGTTTCGTGGAAGGGCGAGGCCATGCGCTTGTGGATGATCACGTCCCGGGCGCGGTCGATCTTCAGGCGGTCGTCGAACTGCGATCGCCGTGAGCCATGCTTGATGTTCTGGAGACTGTCGGGGGTGTCGGTGCGCGTGCCCCAGACCCCGGCGTCCTCGGCCGAATCGAGGTAGGCGACGTAGGTCCAGACGACCGGCAGACCCTTGGCTCGGCAGAGGTCGGCAAGTTCGTTGACGTATTCCAGCTGCCTGGGGTCGGTCTCGTAGGCGGTGGCGAACTCGCCGACCCGCGTATAGGCGTTCTGCAGGTCGATGTTAATCAAGGCGGGCTTGGCCCCGAAGCCGAACTTGGCCCTCGCCGGGCGGGCTTTCACCTCGGCGTAGTACTGGCGGGGCGTCTGGTCGGAAAGCTCCATGGACTTATCTATCTCCTCAACGTGACGGCCCGCAGGCGGCGCCCCTCCGGCCAAGGTCCGGCGATGGCGGCGGGCTAGGCGCCGATTTGTTATACATCTAGACCTTATTCCAGGCGTCGGCCACGGCCAGCGCCGGCCCGCCAGGCTTTGGATGGAGGATTTTGCGTGACCTATCTGATCGTGCTTTTCAACCTCAAGGCCGGCGCCTCGCCGGCGGCCTACGAGGCCTGGGCCAGGACGACCGACATCCCCAATGTGCGGGCGCTGAAATCCAACGCCGGCTTCGAGGTGTTCAAGACCATCGCGGTGCGCGGCTCCGATGACGCGCCGCCGTATCAGTACGTTGAGCTGATCGCCATCGCCGACATGGACCAGTTCGGCGCCGAGGTGGCCTCCGAGACGATGAAGCGCGTCGCCGGTGAATTTCGCCAGTTCGCTCAATCGCCGATCTTCGTTGTCGCCGAGAAGATCGAACCGTGAGCGAGACTGCCGCGATGGCGCGCTATCCGGAACTGGCCGGCAGGGTCGCCGTGGTGACAGGCGCCGGTCGGCTTCAAGGGCTGGGTGCGGCCATGGCCCGGCGCCTCGCGGGGGAAGGTTGCCGGCTCCTCATCCACGACCTCGGCCACACGTCAGGAGAGACCGCCCCCGCGCACGGCGTTGGCCTGGCCGAGGAGCTGGAGCAGGTGGCGGCGCTGATCCGCGCGCAGGGCGGGACGTGCGCCACCTTCGTCGGCGACATGCTGGTCGAGGACGACGTGCGGGCGATGATCGCCGCGGCAGTGGCGGCCTATGGCCGGCTTGACATCCTGATCAACAACGCCGGCATCGGCTATCTAGTCGGTCCGATCGTGGACATGACCCAGGCCCAGTGGGACGCGGTGCTGGGAGTCAACCTGCGCGGCTGTTTCTTCGGCATCAAGCACGCCGGCGCCCAGATGATCGCCCAGGGCGACGGCGGCAGGATCATCTCCATCGCTTCGCAGGCGGCCAAGTCGGGCTTCGCCCTGATGAGCGCCTATGTCGCCTCCAAGCATGGGCTGATCGGCCTTACCCGCTCGGCGGCGATCGAACTGGGCAAGCAGGGGATCACCGTCAACGCCCTGTGCCCCAACCATGTGCCTACCGACCTTGGCAACTGGCAGCGCGAGACGTTGTCGGCGCGGCGCGGGCTTTCCATGGACGACTATTGGAAAAACCTGCGCGATCGGGTGCCGCTTGGCCGGCCAGGCGCGGTGGAGGACATCGCCAACGCCTGCGCCTTCCTGTGCTCCGACCAAGCGAGCTACATCACCGGCGAAGCCATGAATGTCTCCGGCGGCGAGGAGTACCATTAGCGGCGCCTACGATTCTCGCAGAGGCGCGAACACGCGGTCGATGAACGCCTTGAGCGCGACCTCGGGGTCCTTGGCTCCGCCCCCCTCCTTGGCCTCGAGGGCCGCCAGACGCTCCTCCTGAATCCACACCTCGGCGGCCAGATTGAGCAGGCTGGCGACGAACCGGTCCACCGCGGCGTCGGTGAAGAAGCGCGGCCTGCCGTCCGGCCCGAATATTCCCGCCGGCGCGCCCGCGGGCGGGGCGAGCGGATCCTCCGGGTCGCTCACCGCCGCCAAGCGCCGTAGCCGAACCAGCTGACGCCTTCGGCCAGCCGCCCGGTGGTCCGATCGCGCACCGGCAGGGGTGTGGCCGAGGCCGCCGCGACGGCGAGCGCGTCCTCGCCGGCGATGCCGATGCTGGGGGCGACGAAGCTGAAGAAGTCTTCCGACGAGAAGCCCGCGTTCAAGCACAGGATTTCCGGATCTTCATCGCGGTAGCCTTTGTAGAACGGCTCCTCGTTATAATAACAGTCCCAATCCAGATAGAATCCGTCAAAGGCGCTCATCTGTGAATTCGGCGGCAACTCCATGTGCAACATCAACCCGCCGGGTCGAAGTACACGGTGTGCTTCCTTGAATACCTTCGCCCGCGTCTTGCCGGAAAGCTCATGCAGGAACATCGACGAGAACACGAGGTCGAACGTTGAGTCGGGGAAACCCAGGGCGTCGGCCGACATCTGATGGAAATGCAGTTCCTGGCCCTGGAGCTTGGCCCGCGTCGAGCCATAGGCGAGACCGGGCGCGGCCACGTCGATGCCGTGGATCTCCGCCTTGGGGTAGCGGATCTTCCAGGGCAGCGTGTTGTGGCCGATCGTGCAGCCGAGATCGAGGATCCTGGCCGGCTGGAAGTCGGGAAACCGGTGGGCGATGTAGGCGGCCATGGACGAGCCGATGTCATCGAGATTGTCGCCCATCAGGCCCATGGAGAAGACCGCCAGGCCCTGGTCATAGACCGCGCCGGCGTCCATCGCCTCGCCACCCGTGTAGGAGCCAGGCATGAGATGGACGTCGATGGCGGTGACGTTCCTGGGAGCCCTGAGGCTGGGATCCAGGGTCAGCGACCCGGGCGATGCCTGCGCCTTGCCGGCGATCTCCTGCCTCCGCTGACGCTCGCGCTCGACCGTCGGGGCGACGCACGCCCAGACCATCTTCTGAGCCTGAACGCGCACGGCGCTGTAGGTCTGGAAGGCCGGATCGGCGCGCATGGCCTTATGCACCTCGCCGCCGTCGGCGGGCGGGCGGCCGTGGGCGCGTTCAAAGGCCGGCTCGACGCGCCGCTCGTAAGCGCTCCGCAGGTCCGCCGCCAGGTCATTGAGCACAAAGCGGCGCAAGCCGGAGACGAAGCGGCCGCGCGCCGCCTCCTCGGCGGTGAGCGAGGGCTTCATTTCATGGCGGAGTTCAAGAGACATGCGCGCGCCTCCAAAGTCGGCGAGGAAGGCCAAAACCATAGCTCGTCGGCCGCGCCCGGTCAGCACCTCATGCCGGAGACGACGTAGAGGCTGCGGCCGCCGGCCGGGGGCGCGGCGAGCAGCACCGCCGGATCATCCGAGCCCGGCGGCAGGATCGCCTGGAAGCCGGCCTTGACGTCCGCGAAGCCGATGGTCTTCATGTCGCCGGCGAGATCGGCGGCGGCGACGCCTGCGGTGTTGGGTTCACCGTTGTAATACTGCTCCCAACTCTTCAGGAACTGGTCGAAGACATCCAGCCTGTCGAAGCGCGTGGGCACCTCCAGGTGCACGCTGACACCGCCGGGTTTCAGCAGGCGCCATGCCTCGCGTAGGATATTGTGCGTGGCCTGCGGCGAGGTTTCGTGGAGCAGGATCTGGGAGACGACCAGATCGAAGCTCTGGTCGTCAAATCCGGTGGCTTCGGCGTTGCGCTGGCTGAAGTGGATGGCGCGGCCCAGTCCCCGCGCGCGGACCAGGGCGTAGCGCAGCATCGGCGCGCCGATGTCGATGGCGTCGACCCGGGCGCGCGGAAAGGCGTCCGCCAGCGGCAGGGTGTTCTGGCCCACCGAACAGCCGAGATCGAGGATTCTCGCCGGATCGAGGTGCGGGTAGAAACGCCGCAAATGGGCGACCGTGGTGCGGCCCCTGGAATCGTTGAGCAGCCCCCCGCCCTGGTTGCCGCGGCCGAACTGGTAGATGGCGCTGCCGAGGTCGTAGAGCACGCCGGCGCGCAGGTCGCGATCGCTCGATTGACGGTAGTAGCTGCCTGGCATGCGGTGGGTATCGGCGCTCAGCAGGTAGGCTGGCGTCTCCAGGGTCTCGTCGAGTTCCAGCGAACTGGCGCCCGCCTCACCGTCGGTGAGCTGCGCCTCTAGCCGCGGCAGGTCATTTTCGACCGCCTGATCGACCAGGCGCCACATCAGGTCCTGCGAGGATCGCAGCATCGAACTCCAGGCCTGGAAGTAGGGCTGGCCCTCCATCTGCCGGCGCAGTTCCTCGCGCCGCGCCGCCGCCGCCGCCCCGTGCAGGCCACCGTCCGCGGGCTGGGCGAGCTGGGTGTCGTAAACGGCGCGATTGCCCCCGACCAGGCGATTGTGGAGCTGGTTGCGCACTTCGGCGACGAAGCGAAGCCGGGCCAGGTCGTCGGGCGCCAGATCGGGGCTCTGCGGATGATAATGTGTCATGCGGGGTTCTCGGGGCGAGCCGTGTCGACCAGTGCTTGGCACTCCTGTTGCAAGGGAAACAGCAGATTGGCGACCAGTCTCTCGCGCATCGCATCGCGCTCGGCTTGCGAGGCGGCCGAAGGACCGGCCAGTTCCGAGCTGGCCGCCAGACCCTTCTCGGCCAGAAGCGAGCGGAGAGCCAGGAGTTCCTCGCGCGTGGCGGCCAGTTCGGCGCCCAGGCTGAGGATCATGGCCAGCAGGCGATCATGGGCCGGCTCGTCGAAAAAGTACTTGGTCGGGCCGTGCATGCGCATGGGTGGGTCGATTCCCGAAGAGGCCTCGCGGGCGCTCAAGCGCCCGGCGCCATTATAGCTGAGGGGGTGCGGGGAGGGCCATCGGAACCGGCCATCCGGGCGATGAATCGCTCCGACCATCCCGCGCCGCCGACCCACGCCATCAACGAGTCGCGATCGAACGGAATCCTCAGCGCCAGGCTGGTCGTCATCCAGGCCAGGCAGAGGTTGGATGAGATCACCGGGCGACCCCCTGCGCGCTTCAGGATGGGCCCAAGGCTGGGCATGCCGGTGCCCAGCAACACCACCGATTGGGCGTCGGTATCGACGTGGTCGATGGCCTCTAAGACCGCGTCCGCGCTAAGAGTGTAGATCGAATGGAAGCCGGCTGGACCGAAGGCGGGGGCGAGGACCTGGGTGATCTCCAGTCCGGCGGCGCGCCAGTAGGTCAGGGCCAGCGCGGTGAGATCGGCGTCGTAGGGGGAGACCAGGGCCACGCGCCGGGCCCCGAGAACCAGCAGGGCTCGGCGGATGGCTCCGGCGGCAGTGACGATCGGCGTCCTTCGCGCCGCCTGCAAGGTTTGGACGAGGGCGGCCTCCCTGTCGGCGCCGAGGAGGTAGGAGGAGCCGGTGCAGGCGAAGGCGACGGCGGACAGCGGCGCGTCGCCGAACTGGGCCAGGGCAACCTCCAGGGTCTCGGCGTATGCGATCAGCCGATCGTTCATCGCCGCCGCGCCGCTGACCAGGCGAGCGTTGATCAGGTTCACGCCCGGGGGGACCAGGATCCAGAACTCGGCCTCGACGGTGGTGTTCGCTTGTGGCGTCAGCACGCCCACCAGTCCGCCGGGGCCATACTCAAGCATGCGCCGATCCGTTTGCTTGCCCGCTTCCCCTTAGCGGATTGTCGACACCTCGGCTAATCAGGCGCGCATGATGAGCGAGGTGATCATCGTTGGCGGCGGTCCGGTCGGTTGCTGCCTGGCGTTTCTGCTCGCCCAGCGCGGGGTCGAGGCGCTGCTGGTCGAGCAGGAAGCCGGCGTCTCGCGCGAGCTGCGCGCCTCGACCTTCCATCCGCCGACCCTCGACATGCTGGCCCCGTTCGGGATCACTGACACACTGATCGCCAGAGGCGAGATCTGCGCCGACTGGCAGGTGCGCCTGCACCCGAGCGGCGAGCGCGCGGTGTTCGATCTGGGCGTGCTGGCGGATGAAACCGGACACCCTTACCGGCTTCAATGCGAGCAATGGAAGCTGACCGAGGCGCTGTGCGAGCGGCTTTCCGGCGCGGTCGAAGTGATGTCCGGCGCGCGCTTCGTCGGTCTCCGGCAGTTCGCCTCGGAGGTCGAGGTGGACATCGAGCGCGCCGGCCAGCGGGAGCGGCTGCGCGGCCGCTATGTTGTCGGCTGCGATGGCGCGCGCAGCGCGGTTCGTTCCGCAACGGGGCTGGCCTTCGAGGGCGAGACCTACCCGGAGACGACGATCCTGGCGACGACCAGCTTCCCGTTCGCCGACCATCTCACCGGCCTTTCCAACGTCAGCTATTGCTGGCTGGAAGACGGCGGCAATTTCACCCTTCTGAAGGCGCCGGGCAGATGGCGGGTGTCGATCTATCCGCGAGAGGATCAGCCGATCGAGCAGCAGCTGGAGCCGCTCGCGATCGAGGCGGCGCTGCAGGCCATCGTCGCCCAGCCGCGGGAGTACGCCGTCAGCGAGGTGCGACCCTATCGGGTGCACATGCGGATCGCGCCGCGGTATGTCGTCGGGCGGGTCGCGCTGGCCGGCGACGCGGCGCACGTCAACAGCCCGGCCGGCGGCATGGGCCTGAACGGCGGCATCCACGACGCGTTCGAACTGGCCGCGGCCCTGGCCGCGGTGCTGCGCGATGGGGCGGACCCCGGCCGGCTCGCGCTTTACGATCGACGTCGCCGTCCGATCGCGCGCGAGGCGATCCTGCTTCAGGCCGACCGCAATCGCGCCCGCATGCGCGAGCGCGATCCCGCCCGCCGGCGCGAACTGTTGGCCGACCTCCAGGCGACGGCCGCCGATCCGGCGCGCTGCAAGGCGCATCTGCGGCGCACCTCGATGATCGATGGCCTGCGCAAGGCGGCGCTGATCGATTGAACCGGCGCTCACCAGGCTCGGGCGCCGGGCGGGGCCTCGGCGCTCACCTCCGCCAGCTCAGGGGGCAGAGCCGGTCGATAGGGCGGAAACCAGCGGAACGGCGTCTCCGGATCGACATAGCGAGTGACCAGTGGTCCGCCTCTGGAGCGAAAGAAATACAGGTTGCCGGTCAAGGTGCCGTAGGGGCCATGGGCGATATGGCCCGGCCGCCAGAAATAGGCGCCGGGGCGCATCACGCCGCGGTCGCCGTGACTCTCGCCAGACAGGAGATACATCTCCTCGACATGGTCGTGCTCCTCGGACCGCTCGGCCCAGCGCAGGGGAAGGGTGCCGAGGATCCAGGATGTCTCCAGGCTGGCGGGGTCGGTGAACAGCACCTTGCGGCCCGCGCCGGGCGGAAATTCGGGATGAAAGTTGCCGGTGTAGGTGACGGCGAGGGCGTCGAGCCGCTCGACCAGTCGCTGGCGGTCGAACGCCCCTGGTGATGGCGCGCGCGGATCGCCGGAAACGAAGGTCAGGGCGATGGCTCCCTCGGCGGTGGACCGGGCGCCCGGATCATAACCGGCCGGCCAGTGGCCATAGTGCAGATAGCCGAACGCCGATTGGCCAACCTCGATCCGGCCATCCAGGACCAGGAATTCCTCGTCGGCGCCGCGCGGACCCGCTGGGAACGTCCAGCCGGCGGGATAGCGGACCAGCAGGCTGGCGGCGCCGCTGGCCGCATCCTCGCTCAGGGTCTTGACCTCCACCCCCTCGCCCAGACCCAGGCGGGCGTCCGCACGCCAGGGCAGAACCTGCGACTGGATGAACTCGACTTGCGGCCTGGCCATGGACAACTCCGTCGGTTTTCAGTCGCCGCCATCGGGCGCGGCGCCTTCCTGGGCGCGCAGTGGACGGCGGGGATCATCGTCCTCGGTGAGCACCCGCATCGTGCTGTGCATGGCGCGGTCGAGGGCGCTGGCCAGGCGGGCGCGGACCTCGGCCCGCGCGGCGACCGCTTCGGCGGCGCCCGGTGACAGCAGGCCGGCGTCCTCCAACGCAAACTCCAGGGCGATGCGCTGGGCGCGCTCGATGTTGAGCTGCGAGGCGAGCTCGAACACCAGAGCGGTCAGCTGCTCGAGGCGGGGCGCGCCGAAAGGCGGCTCGGCGTCAGGCGCGCCGCTCATGCGGGCTTGTCCGCGTGGAGCACCGCCCAGGGGAAATGCCATTCGGCGCGCGCCGGCCAGCGAGCGCCCTCCAGCGCCCCCGCGGCCCGCTCGTCGAAGGCGGTCCAGCGGGCGTTCGCCAGCCCGGCCCTCTCAGCCATGCCGATGAGGTCGGCGGCCATCATCGGGGCCATGAACGGCTCGTTGTTGCGGCTCGAGTGCTCGATCATCGCCAGGTCCCGGAAGCCGTCGCCGGTGGGTTGGAAATCCAGGAAGGCCAGCACGCCGCCTGGCGCGAGCAGGCGGGCGGCCTCGGCGAACAGGGCCGGCAGCGCCGCCAACGGCAGCTCGTGCGCCAGCATGGTCGAGGTGACGAGGTCGAATGCGCCGCTGTCGAGGCCGCTGGCCGTGGCGTCGGCCTGGCGGAAATCGATCGCCAGACCGCGCGCGCGTGACTTGGCGATGGCGAGGTCGAGGCAAGGCGCGGAAAGATCGACGCCCACCACTTCGGCGGCGGGGAATTCGCTTTTCAACGCCCACGTCGATTTGCCAAAGCCGCAACCCAGATCGACGATCTTGCTCCAGGGCCGATGCGGCAGGGCGGTCTGGGCGAACAGGCGATGGAACTTGTAGTCGTCGTTATCGCCCATCATCACCAGCTTGGCGCCGAGTTCGTAGACCTGCGCCGAAGCCGCAGAAGACCACACCCCGCCAGGCTGAAGGTGGATATCCCAGTCGGTGTACCATTGGGGCAGCGGGAAGCTGGGGTCGAACCTCGCCTCACCGGCGTCCGAGGGACCGCCGGCCCCCTGGGCCTGGGCGGTGTCGATGCAGGCGCGCCACAGCATCTTCTGCGAACCGCGCTCGAGCCAGGCGAACCAGCCATAGCTCGACAGAGAGCGCACCAACGGCGCCAACTCGGCCGGCGCCTGGCTGGCGTCGCCGCCCGCGGCGACGAATTCGGATCGCAGGTGAGGATAGAGCGTGTCCGCCCACCGTCGCCGAAGCGCGAGTACGAAATCCACCGCCGCCTGCTCTCTGAGCCCGATGTCCATCGCCGTCACGTCCACTGATGCCGCAACTCGGCGCTGACCACTTCGATCAATTCGCCGGCCGCGCCGCGAATTAAGCCGGCGAATCCGGCCGCACCCGGCAGGCTGCTTGGCGCTGGTGGGGCGATCAGGTCCAGATCACCGGGCGTCCCGAGCGTGAAGGTGACCATGGCCATCCCCGGCGGCAACTCGCCATCGCCCTGCGCGCGCGGCCTGGCGGTTGATGGATAGGCGTCCACTTCGATCAGGCAGCCGCCGGGCAGCCTGACCAGGCCGTGCCGGTGCAGGGTGGTTTCAGGCAGGCCGTGGGCATCGGAAATCACTTTCACCGGCGTGGCCACGGGTGAGTCTATCGGGTTGGCGAAGCGAGCATAAGAGCCAAGAATGTGGTCGGCGTCGGCGCCGGCCGCCACCACGATGAACACCCGGCCGACGAATGCGCGGGCGCGGGCCAGATCCAGTCCCGAGCCCGGGCCGACCTCGGTGAAATAGCAGCACTCGCCGGCTGGGCCGACAACCTGCATGGCGCGGATCATCGGAAATCGGGTCAGGCCCTTGGGAGGCCCGATGATGGTGAATGCGCCGCCTTCGAGGCCCGCGGCGAGCGCGTCGACGTCCTCGACCACGAACTCGGTGGCGTTCCAGCCGAAGGTCTTCAACGCGCGCCAGCCGGCCGCGGCCGGCGATTCCACGAATCGCAGATGCACCGCCTCGCCGCTGGCTGGTCCCAGCGTCAGCGAACGCCGCCCGGCGACGGCCGGAGCGCCCCACGCGCGAGCCTCGGGCTCGCTGATGCGGCCGCGGGCGGCGATTTGATAGCCAAGCTCGATGGCGTACGCGGCTTCGATGGCCGCCAGGTCGGCGACGGCGTAGGTTACCGCGCGGATGGCCCCCAGCTTGGCGCGGGCGCCGCTCTCACCCATCCGCCGGGGCCACGCTCGCCCCCTCCAGCTCCTCGGCGCGGCGGCGAAACGCGCCCAGACCCAAAGCCACCAGGATCAGGGCGGGGACCGACACCGCCGCCGCTTCGATGGCCATCGCGTAGCGCAGGTGGGCGGGGCCGAAGACATGGTCGGCCATCCAGCCGACCGGCGGCGGACCCAGCACCTGGCCGGCCAGGCTGACCACGAAATAGTAGATGGCCGTGGCCTGGGAGCGGATCTGGCCCGGGGCCAGCATGACCAGCGAGGCCGGTCCCGCCGCGGTGGACATGGAAAGTCCGGCGAAGCCGATGAACATGGCGCCGATCGCCAACGGCGCGGTCGGGGCCAGCGGAAACAGGGTCAGCCCCGGCGCGCCGATGGCAAGGCCGGTGAGGAGCGCCCGCAGGGTGGCGTCGGTGCGGCCCTGAGCGACCCATCGCTTGGTCAGCCATACCCCGGCCAGGGTGCCGAGCGGGCCGGCGGTGAAGAAGATCAGGCCGGTGGCCACGCCGACGCTGGCCACCGGCCAGCCCCAGGTGCGCTGGAAGAGCGGCGCATTCCACAGGCTGAGCACGCTCAGGGTGACCGCGCAGCCGGAGCCGACAAACAGCGCCCCGAAAGCGCGCCAGCGGGCGGTGATATAGACCAGGGCGCTGGCCAGGGTGTCGGCGGTGGTGTGGGTCAGATCTGTCCGTTTCGGCTCGATGAAACTGAACATCAGCGCCGCGAGCAGGAAGCCGGGCAGCCCGGCGAGGAGAAACGCCGACTGCCATGGGCGCATGCCGGCGAACAGGGGGGGCACGGACTCGAGCCATTGGACCAGCGGTCCGCCGAACAGGAAGGCGGCGCCGGCGCCCACGAACGTGGCCGACATGTAGAGGCTGATCGGCGCCTGGCGGCGCGGACGGGTGAATTGGTCGCCGATGAGCGAAATCGCGCAGGGCGTCACCGCCGCTTCGCCAAACCCCACGCCCAGGCGGGCGGCGAACAGCGGCGCGAAGCTGAAGGCGAGGCTCGCCGCGGCCATGGCGGCGCTCCATATCGCCACGCCCAGCGCCAGCAGGCCGCGCCTGGGATAACGATCGGCGGCCCAGCCAAAGGGCAGACCCACGGCGACATAGAAGAGGGCGAAGGCTGGCCCGAGCAGCAGGCCGATCTGGAAATCGGTGAGATGCAGGTCAGCCTTTATCGCCGGCGTCAGCAGGCTGGGCAGGAAGCGGTTTATGTAGGCCAGAACCTGGGTCAGGGTCAGCAGCCAGACCATGTACCAGGCGCCGCGCGCGGGCTTGGCGAGCAGGGTGACGCTGGTCATCAGCCGCGCGGCGGGGACAATCTGGGCAGCGCCGGCTCAGCGGCCGGCGCGCCGACGAAACCGGGGTCCTCAATCAGAATTTGACGTCCACCCTCACGTCCCACTGCCCTGGGGTGTTGAAGTAGTCGAGCGCCAGCAGATCGGCGGTGCCGTAGTTGACCATGGTGCAGTTCTTGCACTCCGCGGTGATGCTGAACGGCAGGCGCCTAGGCGCGAACGTCACGCCGAGGTCCAAAAGCGTGCGGGCCGCGTCCTGGCCGCCGGCGGGCGCCGGCCACGAGCTCGAGGTCCCTGGACTGTTGGCGGTGTCGAACCACTCGCGAGCGGTGAACTGGACCGCGACCGTCGGCGTCACGGTGAAGCTGTCGAAATTGAAGGTGTAGCTGCCCATCAAGGTCGCAGTGAACGGCGGCGTATAGACGGGAACCGCCAGCGCCCCGGCCTGGGTGATGATGCCGTGGTCGCAGTTGGCGTTCAGCGGCCCTGGGGC